>JARLHB010000368.1 GCA_031292465.1 Ignavibacteriaceae bacterium | reverse complement strand
TAAAAATTATCAAGCAGCCACTCTCCGGCCGGTGTAATAGTGCGTTTTAACTTAACAGTTTCAGTTAATAAATCATGAACTTCAAATAGAAATGTTTCATTTTCAGCCAGCCGTTTTAATAAATGTTGATTCTGAATATGCTTGGAGCTAATGGTATGAGACTTTGCAAGTGCCTTGCCATGTTGTTCCATCTGATCCGCGCTGAATAATTCCGAGCGCAGAGGCGGTTCTTCAACTGTATATTTCTGTGCCAGGTTGCTATCTATAAGATGTGATTTCAAATGAAACGTAAATACTCCTTTTCATTTCTACTGGTTTAAATCATTTACTTAACAGACAAAACATAGTTCTACTCTTAATTGCCATTCCAATCATATTCCTGAATCAAGTTACACTTTGATAGTCTAGAATACAATCATGCAAAGGGATGAAAAAGGGATTAGTTCCTTATATGAGTGTTCTACCTTATAGAAAAGATAAACATAAGGATAAAATAATTTTTAAAAAGGCTCAACAGAGAGCGGGATGTTGGAAAATATATGAAGGCATATTGAAAAGAAGGATTTGCTGTAATTGACAAGTTTATTAATAACTCACGTTACGCAAAATTGTACAGCGAAACGCTGTTTCGCTACTTATACTACCGATTTACATTAAAATAAATTGATTTTGCGTAACGTGAGCTAATAATTTATTTTACTATTTTAATAAATTTAGTATAACAAATTTAATCCACCTGATGAAGTGACTCTTTCAGATTACCTTTGTATATTTAAAAGTCAGTAATCAAACAATAAAGGAAAATACAATGAAAAGAAGAATTACTTTAGTACTTTTTGCGGCCGGCATTATGCTTGTCACCTTATCATCTGCAGTCTCTGCACAGAGTAAACCTATTAACGTTGCTTTATTCAATCCGATTCAGGTATTCCCTGAGAGCAATTCGATTGAAGGCCTTCGTATAAACTTTATCTATGGTAAAAACGTAGCAATGACCGGATTAGACTGGGGTCTTGTGAACCATGTAGGAACCGGTGAATTTAAAGGTATTCAATGGGGCTTTATTAATATTTGCGATGGAAATGCTACAGGCTGGCAAAGCGGATTACTAAACCTGGATAACAGAGATGTGAAAGGTTTCCAATGGGGCTGGTTTAATAAAGGCAATCACGTAAATGGTTTCCAACTTGGATTGGTGAATATGGCAGAAAGCATGTACGGCTTGCAGATTGGGCTTGTAAATTTTATTAAGACAGGCGGACAATTTCCAGTGTTCCCGATTATTAACTGGTCATTCTAAATAATAGTCCAGGATAATTGCTTTTAAAATGTAAGGCAATTGAAAAAGTTTTGTTGTGTAATCTTCACGATCTGCACAAACTGCAAACCTCCCTCTGAGAATAAGAGGGAGGCAGTATTATCCGATAAAATAAACTGCTCAAAATTCTTGAATATAAAAAAATAAAAACAGACACAATTTTTACAAATAGTTTTCTTCCGTCCACTTTTACATAATTTCACTTCCAGGAAAACACTAATAATTTCGGGACTCTCAGATTCGATTATTTTAATGTAATTAGTTATAATTATTACCAAGTAGTCAAATTCAGCCAAAATCCCGCGTTCGTGATTTCAAATACATGCTAAAAGTTGTTGCAATTTAAAATAATATTCAATATAATTGAAATAAAAAATAAGAAAAGCAAAGTAAAAAAAAGCAATATTGTGCTTATAAAGAAAGAAATCAGAATAATTGACCGGTTTATAGTTCTGAAAGTTAGATTTTGTTGAGAAAATTGTTCAAATAAATAAAAGAAATCATGTTACACTAAGCGTATAAAAAATAGTTGTAATAAAAACGTATATGGAAAATTAATATGAAAAAATTTGTTACTTTTTTAACGTTGATCTTTATATCATCAATATTTGCACAAAATAATTTGCCTTACAAAAATCATAAATTACCCGTTGAAAAACGTGTAGAGGATTTATTGAACAGGTTGAGCCTTGAAGAGAAAATAGATCTTCTTGGCGGTACAGGGTTTGGGACCAAGCCAAATAAAAGGCTTGATATTCCGGAATTAAGAATGTCTGATGGGCCTCTTGGTGTAAGATGGGATAAATCGACTTCATTTGCAGGCGGTATTGGTGCCGGGGCAACCTGGGATACAGCACTTGTAAGACAGCTTGGTTCGGCTATAGGCAGGGAACTTAAGGCGCACGGCCGTGATGTAATATTAGGGCCTTGTGTTAATATTGCAAGAGTTCCTATGGGAGGCCGGAATTTTGAAAGCTTTGGCGAAGATCCGTATCTTACTTCAAGAATGGCAGTAAGCTATATTAAAGGAGTGCAAAATGAAAATGTTGCCGCAACAGTAAAACATTTTGCAGCCAACAATCAGGAACCAAACAGAGGTTATGTTAATGTTAAAGTTGATGAGCGTACATTAAACGAAATATATCTTCCTGCATTTAAATCAGCCATTACAGAAGCTCACTCATTACTAATTATGTCGGCATATAATAGAGTGAACGGCCCATACTGCGCTGAAAATGATTATCTCCTTAGAACAAAATTAAAAGATGAATGGAAATTTGACGGCTTGGTTGTATCTGACTGGGGTGGTGTTCACAGTTCTGTTCCAACCGCAAACGGCGGCCTTGATTTGGAAATGCCTACAGGTGATTTTCTAAATAATAAAACGTTGGATGATGCCGTAAAAAACGGTACCGTTAGCGAGCAGACTATTAATGATAAGGTAAAACGTATTCTTACAGTAATGTTCAAACTTGGTTTATTCGATCATAAAAGATCAGAGGATCCAAGTTTAATTAACTCTAAAGAAAACAGCGAAGTAAATCTTAAGTTAGCTCACGAAGGAATGGTATTGTTAAAGAATAATAATAACATTCTTCCTTTAAATATAGATAAATTAAAATCTATTGCAGTTATTGGTCCGAATGCTGCATTTGCAAGAACAGGCGGCGGCGGCAGTTCTGAAGTAACACCTGTTTATTCAGTAAGCCCTTTAACCGCATTGCAAAATAAACTCGGCAGCAAAGTGAAAATAAATTTTGCACAAGGTGTTATTCTTAACGGCAGTAATAGTCTGCCTATTGAGTCAAAATACTTATCATTGCCTGATGGCAGCGGAGCAGGGCTCCTTGGTGAATATTTCAGTAACATAAATCTTGAAGGCAGTCCGGTTTTTACACGCGTTGATAGTGTAATAGATTTCAATTGGGAAACTGTTTCACCTAAAAAAGATTTTCCACAAGAACATTTTTCAGTAAGATGGACCGGATTTGTTGAGTTTCCTAAAACCGGTGCTTATGACCTGAACTTTCTTGTTGACGATGGTGTAAGAGTATATGTGGATGATAAGCTTGTAATTAATGACTGGTCTGACCATGCAGCCACAATTGAGTCTTGTGAAGCAAACTTTGAGGCGGGCAGGAAATACAAAATCAAAATTGAATATTACCAGGGCGTAGGCGGTGCGCTTGCAAAGCTTTTCCGTAAGGCTGCCGATGATGAATTGATAAGAGAAGCTGCTGATGTTGCAAAAAATTCGGATGCAGTACTACTCTTTGTTGGTACCACAGACCAGGACGAAACCGAAGGCAGAGACAGAAAAGATTTAGTCATGACTGATAATCAGGACGAACTAATAAAAGAAGTTGCAAAGGCGAATAAGAACACAGTGGTTATACTTACATCAGGCTCACCGGTGTTAATGGACAGCTGGAATGGCAAAGTTGATGGCATTTTGGAAACCTGGTTTGCAGGCAGTGAAATTGGAAATGCTGTTGCCGATGTTATTACCGGAAAGTTTAATCCTTCTGGAAAACTTCCGATGACTTTTCCAAAACGGTG
>JARLHB010000367.1 GCA_031292465.1 Ignavibacteriaceae bacterium | reverse complement strand
TTCAGTTGAGGAGAATTTAGTTGAGGATAAAAACTGGAATGAAGAATGGGAAAAATCCGTTAATATAATTGAAGTTTCGGATAAACTTGTAATTAAACCGACGTTTAAAGAATACCAGTCGAAGCCGGGACAAGTTATTATTACTATTGATCCTAAAATGTCATTTGGTACCGGCGAGCATCAGACAACAAAATTGGTTTTGCAATTCCTTGAAACAAATGTTGAAAAGGGAATAAGATTGCTTGATGTCGGGTCCGGTACAGGGGTGCTGGCAATAGCGGCAATAAAGCTGGGTGCAGAATCTGCCATTGCTGTGGACATTGATGAATGGTGCTATGATAACGGGAAAGAAAACTGCAAGCTTAATTTTGTTGACAAGAATATTGATGTAAGGCTTGGCGAAATAAAGGATATTCCCGAAAATAATTTTGACCTTATTACCGCTAATATCCAGAAAAATATTTTGTTGAATATTGCTGAAGAATTTAAGATTAGATTAAAACCCGGCGGACTGCTAATACTTTCCGGGCTGCTTTATACTGATGAGGAAGATATTGTTAAAAAATATTCAGCATTGAATTTTGAACTGCTTGAAAAAAAATCTCTTGATGAATGGATTGCGCTTAAACTGAGATTGCAGTAAACATCGTTTATTTTGCCGACTTGGTATTCATTTTGTGCCAGAAATATATCGTTTATTATTTTTTAAACTTAAAAGGAATATTCCATTCCGCCGGATTGAAGAAAAAGAATCCCGTAGGGATGGAATATTTATAGTGATAAGAATAATGAGAAATAATAAAATCCCTTTAGGGATGACATAGAAGTACTTCGTAAATTATTTGATGCTTTATCAAAATAAAATATATTAATAGAGAGTTAATATGGACCCATCACATACTGTTCCTATTTTATGTCTATCTGTTAAAGATGATACTATATTTACTGTATTGACAACAATATTTGTATTTTTTTTGGGTTAGAAGAATTACTGAATCAAAGTTAAATTTATATTCTCCATAGAATATTATTGCCGGTTAAATACTGTATTCAAAACTGCATCCGGATATTTTGCAGCAACATTTAATAAAATCTTTGCCGGGCCTTCCGGTTTCCTTCTGCCTTGTTCCCAATTTTGAAGAGTAGATGTGCTTATGCCTAATAATTTGGCAAATTTGCTTTGAGACAAACCAAGATTTTCCCGGATTTGTTTTGGATCCGGGTTAGTAAAATTAAATTCTCTGTCGGGTTTCTTTTTACCTTTTAATATCCTGCCGCCTTCTTTAATGCTATTCTGAAGTTCTTTGAATAATTCGTCTCTCATTGTAATTCCTTCTCTATTAATATTATATCGCTGGGGCATGAAAAATAAAACCAAAATATGTCACCGCTCTGCGGTTCTGGTTGTGTTATTTAATGTTTCTCTACAAATATTTTACCCCTGACGGGGTAAGGACAGACGTAATATAGGTTATTATTTTGTACAGGATTAAGTGCTATTTATTATCGTCTTAAAAATTCTATCAAATTAAAACTGTGAAATGTTTCAAATGATAATAAATGTTATAGTTACTCTCATTTTTAATATACGCCATTGAAGGATACATTCCAGGATATGAGAAATAATTTCATATTACCCTAAAAACTTCATTATTGATTTCCTGATTATTCAAATGTACATTTGTAAATAATTTTGAATTGTAATACAAAAAATAATTGGGATAAATAAATGGGTACGAACGAAAATAAATTTACTGAATTATCGAATATAATAAGAGAACGCCATTCAATCAGGCATTATGACCCGGATTTTAAGATTTCAGATAATGAAATTAAAGAAATTATAAAAGAAGCGGTTTCTGCTCCGTCCGGCAATAACCTGCAGACATGGCGTTTCTTGGTTATAACCGATCAGAAATTGAAAGAAAAAATATTTACTGTCAGCAACGATCAGCATCAGGTTCTGGAAGCATCTGCATTGATAATTATACTGGGTGATTTGAAAGGTTATCAGCAGGCAGAGAAAATATTTACTCAGTCTGTTAAACAAGGAATTGTAACTGAAGAATATAAAGATGCTAAAGTTAAAAAGGTGAAAGAAAACTACGAAAAAGAGAACTCCAGATATGGAAACCCGAACTGGAGAAAGGAAATCGCCTTAATCGACGGTTCTCTTGCTGCAATGCAATTAATGCTTGTTGCTAAAACCAAAGGATATGATACTGTGCCTATGATTGGTTATAACATGGAGGGCCTGCGTAAGATTCTGAATATTCCCGACAGGTATATAAATGTTCTTATGATACCAATCGGCAAAGCAGCACAACCTGCACATCCCACTTTACGATTGGATGTTGAAGAAATAACATTCTGGAATGGAATTGATTAATAAAACAGGTTTGCTTATGCTCAACTCCCGGTGATTATTATTACCCTAAATTTCATATGTAAATATTATTTATTTTATGGAATAATTATGGATAAAAAAAGGGTAATAATAGTCGGTGGAGGATTTGGCGGGTTAACTGCTGCCAAGAAGCTTAAAAGCAATAACCTGGAATTAATTGTTATTGATAAAACCAATCACCACCTTTTTCAGCCGCTTCTTTACCAGGTAGCATCGGCGGCGCTATCGCCGGGAGATATTGCCGTACCAATCCGCGGAATACTAAGCAATAAAAATAATGTTGATATAATTTTATCAGAAGTATTATCTGTTAATAAAACAGATTCCTATGTGCAGTTAAAAGACAGGCAGATTAAATTTGATTATTTGATATTGGCTCCCGGTTCTTCACATTCATACTTTGGTAATACAGACTGGGAAAAATTTGCACCGGGATTAAAAACCCTGAATGATGCTTTAACAATTAGAGAAAATATTCTCCGTTCATTTGAAGAAGCGGAAATTATCGAAGACAAATCAGCAAAAAACGATTACCTTACTTTTGTAATTGTTGGCGGCGGGCCAACGGGTGTTGAACTGGCGGGATCTATTGCCGAAATTGCGAAGAAAACCATGCTGAAAAATTTCAGGCATATAAAGCCGGAAGAAGCAAAGGTTATACTGGTGGAAGCCGGGCCAGGGGTTCTTCCCTCATACTCTGAAAAGCTATCAGAAATAGCCAAAAAAGATCTAGAAGCCATGGGTGTAAAGGTATTGGTAAATACAAGAATCACTAATGTAAAATCCGGTTTTGTAGAAACGGGAAGCGGTATTATAAAATCAAAAAATATTATTTGGGCGGCAGGTAATGCGGCTTCACCATTGTTAAAAACGCTCGATGTGGAACTTGACCGGGCGGGGCGGGTAATAGTTGAAAGTGATCTTTCCTTAAAAGGCTCTCCCAATATATTTGTAATTGGAGATGCTGCTCATGCAACAGATAAAAACGGCAGCCTTCTGCCCGGCATAGCGCCGGTCGCAATACAGCAGGGCGGTTACATTGCTTCTTTAATAAATAAAGAAGTAAAAGGAAAAGCCAGGAAGCCTTTTGTGTATTTTGATAAAGGCACTATGGCTACAATAGGAAAAGCAAAAGCAGTTGCAAAAATAGGCAGGATGGAGTTTTCTCAATTTATTGCCTGGTTCCTTTGGTCGTTTGTCCATATTTTCTTTCTCATTACATTCAGAAACAGGTTCAGGGTAATGGGTGAATGGATGATGTATTATTTTACAGGCAGGCGCGGTGTAAGATTAATTACAAAACATCCGGAGTAAAAACTGTAGGAATAAAATTTTCTAATTCGTATATTTTTTATATACAAAAACATCTTTAGAAAAACGGGAAACAAAATGGGAATTATTTTAAGCACGGAAAAACCTGAAGATTACGAAGAAGTAATCAATTTAACCGATTTAGCTTTTAAAGATATGCCTTTCAGTAATCATAAGGAGGGGGAACTGGTACACAAGCTTAGGAAAGGCCCTAATTTTGTTGAAGAACTGTCAATTGTTGCAAAACTTGATGGCAAAATTATCGGGCATATTCTGTTTACAAAATTATATATTAAAGATGTTGAAAAGTCTTATGAAACCCTTGAACTTGCGCCTGTTTCTGTACTTCCTGAATACCAGCGGAAAGGCATTGGCTCAATGCTAATAAATGAAGGGCTTAAAAGAGCAAAAGAAATGGGATTTAAATCTGTAATGGTTGTTGGCCACCCGGACTATTACCCGCGATTTGGATTTCAAAAAGCAGAAAAGTACAATATTAAATCTTCTATTGAGGTTCCTGCAGATGTTTTTATGGCGATAGAATTAATTGAAAACGGATTGAAGGATGTGGCGGGGACATTAATTTATCCGGAAGAATTTGCGTAAAAATTTTCAAAATATACTGTGCCGGTTCTAAATAACATTCCCAGATATTACCCTATCATTAAATATTATTAATCTTTTACTTTTCTTTAAACCCTGTTGTGCTATGGATTGACTAATATTCAGAAGTATGTCGATTGAAATTTAATATGAAATAAATCATATTAGCTTAATAAAATCAGAAGTAAATTTCTTAAAATAAACTAAGGAATATAAAAATGAAAAAGACGGCATCTAAAATAAGCTGGATAATTTTGCTGACTTCAGCAATATTATTTACTATGCCAATGACTGATTATGCACAAGATCACGGAAAAGATAATGGTGAACACCGCGGACATAGCGAGAGACACGATATGGGTAATCATGGACGCCGCGATAGGGACCATGGCAGAAGGGAAAAAGTAGTCGTCAGGCATGATGATGACTACAGGGAAGTAATAGTAAAAGACAGGCATGTATTCTACAGGAGCGGCGCATTTTATGAAAGAAGGCCTAGCGGTTATGCTGTAGTGGATGCTCCAATAGGCGCAAGGATTGACATACTGCCCGGCGGTTATAGAATAATTCGCCACAACAGATTAAAATATTATTTGTTCGGCGGAATATATTATAGATTCCTGCCGCGTGAGAGAGTTTATGTAGTTGTAAGCGCCCCGTTCTAAATTTTTAATCGCAATGAAAAAAGCTGCTGCTGTTCTTAACCGGGCAGCGGCAGTTTATATTCCTATTTTAATTAAAATATTATAAGACCTTTGCTGTTTCCAATTCTGCGCCGGGTTATTCTCTTCTCCTTTTCCAGAAAATAATTGCGACTATAATAGCAGCTATTGGCAGGCCTATGCCAAATTCATCAATAAAATATTTTGTATTCCCGGTATCAAATGTTAAAGGCGTAAAAATTGCCTGAATAAACAAATTATGGCTGGCATGCAGAAGAACTCCCGTCCATAAAGTACCTGATTTTAGTCTTAACCAAGTGAAAGCAAAACTTATTGAAATAACAAGCACTGTAAAACATGTAAGTGAAAACCAGGCTGGAGCACCATTATTATAATCTGCAAAAAGTAATATGGGGTAATGCCAGATTGACCAGATAATTCCGGCAGTAACTGATGTTATTGTAAATGAATGATTCTTAGCAAACTGCGGAACAAGAAAACCGCGCCATCCTATTTCTTCACCAAGCGCTGAAAACACTGAACCTGCCATACCTATGGTACCCGTAATAAGAACATATAATGTAATGGCTATTCCTGCCGGCAGGCCGGGGTAGCCTGTTTGCATGCCGATTCCTTCTACAAAATCTTTATTGTAAAAGCCGCCGGATTTTGTAAGCCATATTACAATATATGTTATAAAAGTATAAGCAATTGGAAGAAAATAACTTATGGCCAGATATTTTACCGGCTTCGGTTTCCACCCCATTTCCGAAATACGGATTCCACGCAGAAAACTGGTTAAAATTGCAGCCAGGGCAGGGCACCACATAAGCCCAAGAACATATAGGCCATGTCCTCCGTTTAAATGGCCGTTGGAAATAATCAGGAAATAAAAAACCGAACTAAATGTAAAAGTAAAGAAGAGATAGGTTATTACATTTTTATTCCCGTTAGATGTCTGTTCCACCATATACACGCCCTTTCACCAAATCTGATAATTATAAGTTCAGATTGCAAACTCACGTTGCGCAAAATCAATTTATTTTAAAGTAAATTGATAGTATAAGTGGCGAAACAGCGTTTCGCCGTACAATTTATTCAATACTAAAGACAATTATTTTACCGTCAATCGTTGATGCGGCAAATATATTTTCTCGAATATGAATAATACTTTGTATACCGCCGCGGCCCAAATAAAACAGGGGATTACAATTGTAATTCTTATCTATCAGGTAAATATTTCCATTTTGAGAACTAAAAATAATGTTCCTATTCCATTCTAATATAGGCGAAGGGGAAGAATCTATACCGAAGCCGATTTTTATGTTTTTTATAATCTTACCGGTTTTAGCGGACACAATTAAGAAATTGTCTTTATAACCTTTAACATAAATATTTTCAAGGTTATTGCTTATCCCGATTGAGTTGGCAGCATCCAAATTATTCTTCTGCCAGACGGCTTTGCCGAGCAGTAAATCCACAGACGTAATATTTTTGCCCGTGGCTGCTATAAACGTACTTTTCTCATTTGCGACGGGTGAACATAAGGCCGGGGAGTTATTAACATTGCTGCTTAATAATAATTTCCAGTTCAGTACGCCTGCTTTTGCATCAACGCAGTATAAATGGCCGTCCCCGCTGCCATAAATTATTCTGTTGTTTATGTAAAGAGGCTCAGAGGCGATCACTCTCTGGGCAGACTGGTTTTGCCAAATCATTTCAAACGAAGTTACATCGTAACAGTAGAGGCTTCCTTTGGCAGTGCCGGCAACAACCCCTATAGCTGGCGCGCCGTTATATTCAGCATCAATGGTTATTAGTTGTGAAGTAATGGGCTCATTCAATCCGATAGTTTGAATAATCTTTCCGTTTACAGTATTAAACGAAATTAAATCACCCTCAACTGTGCCTGTTATAAGAATCGAATCTGTCGCAGCAGGCCTGCTTATAATCCTTCCTCCTGATTTATTCTGCCACAAAATATTTCCGTTGGAATCAAAACAGAAAACATCGCCATTATTTGTTGCTGCAAAGATTTTATTCCCTTCAGCCAGAACAGGTGCAGACAAGGTTCTCTTCAAATCCTTTTGCCATAATACATTTGCCTTAATCCCGGTTATATTTTTCTCAGCTTCCTGAGTATAGTTCTTAAATTGGACAGTATCGGCCATGCTCGAATTTGCATTATTTTTAATAAATCCCGTGGCTGTTTCCCCTGTGCTCGCACTGGTTACATTTTGAAGTATAATGGAATCCCTTATATTTTCCAACAGGGTATATTTCCAGCCGTTAAAATCGCTTATACCTGAATTTTCCGTTATTACCGGGGTTCCTTCAATATTAGCAGGAGGATTGTCCTTTTGAACACTGAAAAAGATTGCTTTTAAGTTATGACTACTTAAACGGTTAGTAACTTCAACTAAATTATCTATGCTGTTTTCGGCCGGATAATTGGAATAAAAGAACACTTCTTCCGTATCGGGCGTTTTAGAAAGCACACTGTCAAGCCATTGTAAATCCTCAACCCTGTAGTGCCCGCTTTCATGCATAAATATTCCATTATTTAACCCAATAAATTTTATTCCTTTAAAGCTGAAGGCAAATTTATTATCTTTCCATAAATCTTTAAATTCCATATTACAGTTTTCGTTCAATTTGGCATCGTTAGTACCGGGAATAATATAATATGGTATGCTTAAGTTATCTAATATTTTCTTAGCAGAATCTATTTCTTCGTTTTTGCTGTTTTTGCTAATATTTCCGGTTATGATAACAAAAGAAATTTCCTTTTTGTTATTTATATCATTTACTATATTTTGCAGTTCGCTTTTTACAGGGGGTAATTCGAAGTGTATTCCTGAAATCCATGCATATTTGTAATTTTGCGGCAGGATATTTAGAGAAAAAAGAAAAAACAAAGTAATTATTAATGTAATTTTTTTCATTTTCAAAATTTCTATTTTTATTTTGGTAAAATAAGAATATAATTTGTTTGATGAAACGAAACGGAGATTGAAATGTTTCCAAAACTTTTTTTAAGAAGACATGAAGACAGAAGGCTGAAAGACGGCCACCAATGGATTTTCAGCAATGAGATAGACGGAATAAACGGTACCGTTGAAAATGGTGACTTAATAGATGTGTATGATTCCGCCGAAAATTTTTTTGGAACCGGCTTTTATAATAAAAATTCACTTATTGCCGTAAGGCTGTTAAGCCACTCAAGATTTGATGACCTTTATACTCTTTTTAGGGAAAAAATTCTGAATGCTTATAAACTAAGGCAAACTTTTTATCCCGGACTGGAGTCCTGCAGACTTGTATTCAGCGAAAGCGATTTTCTGCCCGGGCTTATTATAGATAAGTATAATAATACATTTGTCCTGCAGGTTTATTCATTCGGAATGCAGAAGAATATTGAGCTTATCATCAGAATTCTTAAAGAAGATTTTAGCGCAGAAAATATCTTTACCAAGCATGAGATATATTTCCGCAAACTGGAAGGCCTGCCGGAGGAAGATGAAGTTTACCTTGGTGAAATGAAAAAAGAAGTAATTACCGACGGCTCGATAAAATATACCGTTGATTTTAACAAAGGGCAGAAGACAGGCTTCTATTTTGACCAGCGTGACAACAGGTTCTTTATTGAAAAAATAGTTAAAGGCAAAAACGTATTAGATGCCTTCTGTAATTCCGGCGGATTTGGCCTTCATGCCGTAAAAGCAGGCGCAGCTTCGGTACTGTTTGTTGACGCTTCCGAAACGGAAATAGAAAATGCAAAGAAAAATTTTAAAACAAACAGGCTTAAAGGCGAAGCGGAATACCTTGTTGAAGACGTATTCGACTGCCTGTACAGAATGGTAGGCGAGCAGAAAAAATTTGATGTGGTTTTATTAGATCCGCCGGCATTTGCAAAAAGCAAAAAGACAGTCGCTATAGCAAGAAAAGGATATGAAAAACTTAATAAAAGAGCGCTTCAATTAATTGAAGACGGCTTTTTGATTACCTCTTCATGCTCGCATCATATATTCAGGGATGAATTTTTCCAGATCATAATAGATGCGTCAAGAAAATCAAAGAGGAAAGTGCAGCTTGTTTATTTTAACGGCGCTTCATTAGACCATCCGGAACTACCAGCCATGCCGGAGACCACTTACCTTAAATTTGCAGTATTTAAAGTTACGCATGAGAAAGAAGAAATTATTGCTGATGATTCAAAGGTTGAGGAAGCTTAAGTAGTTTTTCTATAAGGCCTTGAATTAGCTGCTTTGCAGCAAATGTTTATAGAAGAATTGTTGACTTTTAAATTATAAAACATATATTTGTAAACGAGAATCACGATAGAAAACGCCCCTTAAGGTACCGTCCTTAAGGGGTTTTTTCTTTTAAATAAAAAATTAACTGTAACAAGCAAGAATTATAAATTATGTTTTAATATATTCTAATTTTTTTCTTAAAACATTAATAAAAGCAATATCATTAGAAGCCTTTCTTAATAAAGAGGAATATTTATAAAAATCCGGTGCTAAACAATCCGGTACTAAAAAAAAGGTTTTTAGTACAATTTCCGGGAAAAATTATACAATTCTGAAATTTAACCTGTAATGCAGCTTTTCAATACAGGATTGGAATAATAATATTATTATCTTGGTATTAATAAATTTCAATTCCTTGTAAAAACGATGCAACCTTTTTAAGTTTGGCTGCGTCTAACCAAATTACTTATCCAAAGTAATCATATTAAAAAATATTGATGAGGTTGAAAATTGGACATTACTGCACTAAATGAAAAGATTAAACAGGAGAGCGCGTTCATAGACATACTGATGAATGAAATCAGTAAAGTTATTGTCGGGCAGAAGGCGATGGTCGAAAGGCTTATTATTGGCCTGCTAAGCAACGGACATGTTCTTCTTGAAGGCGTTCCCGGTTTGGCTAAAACTCTTGCTATTAAAACACTTGCTTCTGCTATGAAGGCAAAATTCCAGAGAATTCAGTTTACTCCGGATTTGTTGCCTGCAGATTTAGTAGGTACGCAGATTTATAATCAAAAGGACGGTAATTTTTTAATCCGCAAAGGCCCGTTATTTGCTAATTTTATCCTGGCGGATGAAATTAACCGTGCCCCCGCTAAAGTTCAAAGTGCGCTGCTTGAAGCAATGCAGGAACGCCAGGTAACAATAGGTGAAGAGACATTTAAACTTGAAGATCCGTTCCTTGTCCTTGCAACCCAAAACCCTATTGAGCAGGAAGGTACTTATCCTTTGCCTGAAGCGCAGGTGGATAGGTTTATGCTGAAAGTTAAAATAGGATATCCTACCAAGGAAGAAGAATTAAAAATTATGCGCCAGAATGTGGGCGAAACAAGTTTACCGGTGCAGCAGGTAATTACTCCAAAGGATATTCTTAATGCAAGAAATCTTGTGCAGGAAGTATACATAGACGAAAAAATAGAAAAGTATATCCTTGACATTGTATTTGCCACACGTTCACCAAAAGAATACGGGCTTGAAAATCTTGCTGATCTTATAAGTTACGGCGCTTCACCAAGGGCATCTATAAATCTTGCGCTTGGCTCAAAAGCTATGGCGTTTGTAAGGCGCCGCGGATATGTTATTCCTGAAGATGTGCGCGCGATCTGCCTTGATGTACTGCGCCACAGAATTGCAGTTACGTATGAGGCCGAAGCTGAAGAAATAACTACTGAGAACGTAATTCAGGAAATTTTAAATAAGATTGAAGTTCCGTAACAGCGGACTAATATGCTGCGGAAAAAGAGCTTTACCACTAAGGCACTAAGAACACAAAGATGCACTAAGGAAAAACGAAATAATTACTCATGTTAACTAAAGAAATATTAGCGCAAGTAAGACAGATTGAAATTAAGACCAAAGGCCTGGTTAACCAGGTCTTCTCCGGTGAATACCATTCCGTATTTAAAGGAAGAGGAATGGAGTTTTCCGAGGTTAGGGAATATCAGTTCGGCGATGATATAAGAAGTATCGACTGGAATGTTACTGCACGTTTAGGGCATCCGTATGTAAAAATATTTGAAGAGGAACGCGAGCTTACTGTTATGCTGATGGTTGATTTAAGCGGCTCGCTTATATTTGGTTCGGTAGATAAAACAAAACAGCAGATTGCGGCAGAGCTAAGCGCTATACTTGCGTTTTCCGCTTTGAAAAACAGTGACAAAGTCGGGCTTATACTTTTTACAGACAAAATTGAAAAATTTGTTCCGCCGCGTAAGGGACGGATGCATGTACTTAGAATTATTCGTGAAGTCCTTTCTTTTTCACCGGAAGGAAAAGCTACCAACATAAAAGCTGCGCTTGAGTATATGAATAATGCCGTAAAAAAGAAAAGTATTGCATTCCTGATATCGGACTTTATGGACTCCGGCTATGAGAAAATTTTAAGAATAGTCAGCCGGAAGCATGATTTAGTTGGTATAGTGTTAAATGATGCAAGAGAAGATGAAATACCTAAGATGGGCCTTGTAAAGTTCACGGATGCAGAAAGCGGTAGGGAGAGATGGATAGATACCGATGATAAACAGGTTAGGTACTTATTCAGGGAAATGCGGGAAAGGAATATTGCAAGCAGGAAGTCCCTGTTTATTTCGAGCCATCTGGACAGTATATTAATCGATACAGGGCAGAACTATATTAAACCGCTTGTTCAATTTTTTAGAATGCGTGAAAAACGATGGTAAATTATTTCCGCTACATTATCGGCCTGATTTTTATAATCTCTCTTAATGCTTTTGCGCAGAATATTTCGGTAAAAGCATCTACAGATAAGACGGAGTATCTTGTCGGCGATTATATATATTACACGATTAAAGTAGATTATGATAAAGGGCTGAAAATTTATCCGCCGGAAATTAAGGACAGTTTAAACAGCTTATCAGTTGTTAAAAAAGAGAACCCGGTTGAAGAAGAAAAAGACGGTAAGGCATCAACTACTTATAAGTATATCCTTTCAGGATACGATTCCGCGCGGGTTACAATCCCTGCTATACCTGTTATGTATAAAGCGCCGCGGGATACTGCAATGCAGTATGCGAACACAGATTCTATTTCTATATTAGTTAAAACCGTAAAGGTTGATCCGCAGGCTGAGATTAAGGATATAAAAGCGCCCATGAAAATTCCTCTTAACTGGTGGTGGATTGCATTATGGGTATTGGTCGGGCTAATTATTATCGGCCTTATTTATTATTTCTACCGCAGATATCAACTGAAAAAAGCAAATGCACAGCCTGTAAAGAAAGTAGTTATACTTCCGCCGTATCAAATCGCGCTTAATGCTCTTCATGAACTTGAAGAACAAAAACTATGGCAGAAAGGCGAAATAAAAGCATATCACTCAACTATAACAGAAATTATACGTAAGTATTTTGAAGAGAGATTTAAAATGCCGGCAATGGAACTTCCTACATCAGAAGCGGTGGAACTGCTTAAACAGAGGGAAGGCACGGAAATAATCCTGGATACAACATACAACTTTCTTAGCAATGCAGATATGGTAAAGTTTGCTAAATTTGTTCCGCTTGGATCTGTAAATGAAGAAATGATGAAGCAGGCTTATGAGATAGTAAATAAGACTATCAATGGTAATGCCGAGGTTAGAAAAGAAGAGGCCGGCAATGTTCAGTGATGTTACGTTTGCATATCCGGGTATGTTTTATTTCCTTGCTGTTATTCCTCTGATGATTTTTTGGTACTGGAAGATGGGCAGGAAGAAAGAGACTTCCATAACATATTCTTCATTAAAAATATTTGAGGGAATGCCTGTCGGCTGGAAGGAAAGGCTAAGGCATGTTCCTATTGCGCTTCGTTGTTTAGCGATTGCTCTTTTTATAGTAGCTCTTGCAAGGCCTCAGAGTTTTTCTTCCGGGCAGAATGTTACTACGGAGGGTATTGATATTGTTATGGCGCTTGATATTTCCGGCAGTATGATTTCGGAAGATTTTAAACCTAACCGTGTGGAAGCTGCTAAAAATGTAGTTGAAAAATTCATAGAGAACAGGCCAAACGACAGAATCGGGCTGGTAGTCTTTTCACATGATGCTTTCACACAATGCCCTATTACAATTGATCATAGCGTATTATTAAACCTGCTTAAAAAGATTGGCCCCGGGATGATTCCCGACGGTACCGCTATAGGTAACGGAATTGCGGATGCAGTAGGCAGATTAAAAGACAGCAAGGCAAGAAGCCGTGTAATAGTACTATTAACAGACGGTGTTAACAATGCAGGTGAAGTCGATCCTATGACTGCTGCTGAAATTGCTAAAACTTACGGCATAAGGGTATATGCGGTAGGAGTC
>JARLHB010000366.1 GCA_031292465.1 Ignavibacteriaceae bacterium | reverse complement strand
TAAATATGGGGCTATAGCTCAGCTGGGAGAGCGCTTGAATGGCATTCAAGAGGTCAGCAGTTCGATCCTGCTTAGCTCCACTAATAAAAAGCGGAAAAATTCTTTATTCCTACCAGTAGTATAATATTTAAGATTTGGAATTGCATAATGTTACATAAATGTCCATTTAAAATTCTATCCTTAATATTTTTATTCGTATATAACGGGGCAGTTATTCCTTCTTTCGCTCAGGGAAATTATAAAAACATACCTGAAAAAGTTGTTGTGCTTACATTTGACGACGCAATAGCTACTCAATATACTAATGTAAGGCCGCTATTAAAGAAATATGGCTTTGGCGCAACTTTTTTTATTTGCGAATTTCCACCGGACTTTAGTGATAAAACAAAATACATGTCCTGGGAGCAGATTGCTGAACTTAATAAAGACGGATTTGAAATTGCCAACCATACACAGTCCCATTCTTCTGTAAAGGGTTATGGCGTTGACATGGAAAAGAAATTTACTGCAGATTTAGACAGTATTGAGCTGAAATGTGAAAAATACGGAATACCTAAGCCTGTTAATTTTGCGTATCCCGGCTGTGTAACAGATTCAGTAGCTGCGGAAATATTAATTAAGAAAGGATATGTTTGGGCAAGAACCTGTAATGAGAAAACCTGGAACCCTGCAGCGGACAATCCTATGCTGATACCCGGTTTCCCATGCCAGGGCGAGGATACTGCAAAAATATTTAATTATATACGGCAGGCTAAAAAAGGTGAAGTAGTTGTTCTGCTATTTCATGGTGTGCCTGATAACGTTCATCCCTGGGTTAACTTAAAACCGGAATTGTTAGAATTGTTCTTTAGATATTTGCATGATAATGGTTATACCGTTGTCGCATTAAGAGATGTTTTGAAGTGGAAATAATTTTGTTTCGGCGACCTCTTGAATGCCATTCAAGAAGTCAGCAGTTCGATTCTCCTTGGCCTCACATATTAAAGGTTTATATCTTATTATTATAAACTATCTAATTTTGCAGCATGAATCCTTTTATAACCTTCATCTCTCTTAGTATAAGCGCCATATAGGCATATTTTTAAACATTTTAGACAACCGGTGCATTTATCTGCATTATCAATTTTAGCATGTTTATGTCCGAAAATGTGGACCTTGCCTATTACATTATTATTACAACTTTCAACACACTTCCAGCACGCTTTGCATTTACTTGTATCCAGCCTGATGAAGGATGTTTGTATGTGCCTGTTATTAAACAACGGAAACCTCATTCGGTTAATGAAAAGGATTATAATAATTACCGGATATGGACAGCATGGAGTACCAAAAGTGTTACGAAGAATAATATCAATGATGCTGCATATAATGCCTCTCTGCTTAATATGGTACCCTGCACTTTTTTTAGGTTGTTAATAATAGCTTTACGGTTAAGAATAATATGGTAAAGCGTAAAAATTAAAAATAAAATTCCTAGCATATTGTGTACGGACATCCATATATGCCTGCGTACGGTTAATCCCTCAAATCCAAGAATATGGTTCATGTAGCCTGAGAACGGCAGCCCTATGAATGATAAAAGCATTCCCGTCGATATAAATGCCCTGGTATTAAATTTCTTTTTTGCTTCCATGTTGTTTCCTTTTACTGCTTTACATAACTGATACCTGAAATAATCCCAGATATGAAATCCTATGTATTCAATTATTTTAATAATGGTAATATTAAATTTGAAGTTTTTTTTACGTTCAAGTTATAATTGTTGATCTAAAGTTAAATACGGAATCAGGAAATTGTCATTAACAATTGTTAATAAATTATTTAGTTGATAATATTTTGCGTATCCGGCTTAATGAAACGGGAGTAATTCCGAGGTATGAAGCAATATAATGCTGGGGAACCCGCTGCAGTATATGGGGTTCGTTTTTTAATAGTTCCAGGTAGCGTTCTTCAGGTGTATCTCTGATGAATGACAAAAACAATTTTGAATATCGTTCGAACCTTGAAAAAAAAAGTTTATTAAGGTATTCTTTCAATTCGGGCGTTTCTCTGATAATTCTTTCAAAGTCTTTTTTATTAAGGCAATATAATACCGACGGCTCTAAACTCTCCAGGAAAAACTGTCCGGGTTGATTTGACAAAAAACTTTCTATTGAGGCTACAGGCATATTTTCAAAAAAGAACTGGAAGGTTATGTCCCTGCCTTTATTGTAAAAGCCCATCCTGATGCAGCCTTCTTTAATAAAGAAGATTTTATGAGCTATCTCACCTTCATTTAATAATATCGATTTTGCAGGTATACGGATTTCCCGGAATAAATTTTTATAATTTTCAAAATTATTTTTAAGTATTTTATCATTATTAAGCAGCATAATAAATTTTGCTTTCTCCGATAAGCGCGTTAAAAATAAAATTGAATAAAGTTTTTAAATAGAACTCAACCCACCCCCGAACCCCTCCGTCGGAGGGGAGAAAAAATATAATTATTAGTATTCGTCCGGCAAATCTTTAAGCTGGCTGTAGTTGAATATAGGGCCGTCTTTGCAGACGTAAACGCTGCCTACATTGCACCTGCCGCACTTGCCGAGCCCGCATTTCATCCTGTTTTCCAATGTGGTAACAATGTTTTCATCTTTAAAGCCAAGCTTTTGCAGTACCGGCAATGTAAACTTTATCATAATAGGAGGGCCGCAAATAATTGCAACTGTATCCTCGCTTGCGGGGGCAGTCTTTTCTACAACGGTGGGTACAAAGCCGACTTCGCCCTTCCAGTCTGGAGTTTCACCTCCGGGATCGACTGTTACAACTGTCTTTATCCCGCTCATTGCCTGCCATTCAGTAAGTTCATGTTTGTACACAAGGTCTGCAACAGTTCTTGCGCCGTAAACAATTGTTATGTCTTTAAACTGGTCTCGCAGGTCAAGTGAATTCCAGATAATGCATCGTACCGGGGCAAGCCCAATGCCGCCGGCTATGAATACGAGATTCTTTCCTTTCATGTCTTCAAGCGGAAAGCTGTTACCGTATGGGCCGCGTAAGCCGATGGTATCGCCTACGTTTAACTTCCTCATTGCATTGGTAACCTTGCCGGCCTGCTTAAATGAGCATTCAAGGTAATCCATGCGGGTAGGGGAGGAGGCTATGCAGAATGTACATTCACCTTCGCCAAAAACCGAGTATTCGGCAAATTGTCCCGCTTTAAAATTAAAATCCTTCTGAACATCCGGGTTTTTAAACTGAAGCCTGAAGGTCTTTACATCCGGTGTTTCGTCAATTATATCTTTTATAACCATTAGTTCTGGTTTGTAAATGTTCATTCTTAGTCCTTCTTAAATTTTATTCTTAGTGTAACTTTGTGTCCTTAGTTAGGTAAGAAAGAAGCTCACCACTGAGACACTCAGAACACTTAGATTCACTAAGTATTGAAGTCAAAAATTCATCTTTTATTTAGCAAGCTGCTCTATATCTTCTAATATACCTGCTATATCAATACCCGCTTCACAACCACGGGAACATCTTCCGCAGCCTGTGCATAAAATTGCTTCAAATTTATCATTATAGTATTTGAACTTGTGCATTACGCGCTGTCTGTATCTTTTGTTCTGATTATCGCGCGGGTTATGGCCCGATGTATGTTTTGTAAATAAGCTAAACTGGCAGCTGTCCCAGTTTTTTGCCCTTCTGCCGCAGTTTAAGCCGCAGTTTTCATCTACTATATCAAAACAATGGCAGGTAGGACATACAAAAGCACACTGTGCGCAGCCCATGCAAAGTTCACCTGCATTATTCCAAAAACTGTTTTCAAAATTTTTGTCGAGCCAGCTTTTTACGGTTTGATAATCAAATTTTCTTGCCTGTTCCGGATTATTTCCTTTTGGGGTTTCAGCCGGGCCAATAGAGTAAATGGAAAAGAAATCTTTAAATGCTGCAACAAAATCTTTTCCTTTGGCGGTTACGATTTTAACAATGTAAG
>JARLHB010000365.1 GCA_031292465.1 Ignavibacteriaceae bacterium | reverse complement strand
CTAACTTCTATTTTAAAATTAATAAGAATTAAATGATATGCCAAACATTCAAACGACCATGATACAATGCTCAAAAGCGTCATATACAACAATGGCAGCGGGCGCAGCATCTGGTATGAACTTTCATACGCATTATGAATGCTTTCCAGGTGCTTCCTTAGAAATTTGCTTCTTTCGAACAACCCGATAATCGGAAGAGCGATTCCACGGTTACTTATCAAAACAAGGATTACAAAAAAGAATATCCCCACCCCGATTATTATTCCCCTGCCGAAATCGAAAACATATGCTCCAAGCAGGGTTATGAAAATTAAAGAAACGAAATCTGTTATTCTCTCAGCAAAAACAACAGGACATGTTTTGCTTACCGGAGTTTTTGTTACTTCCTTTACCAGGTAGGATTTTAACAATTCCCCCATTTTACCCGGGGTAACGCTCATTATTAAACCCGACATAAAGATGGAAAATGAATCCAGGGTCTTAATTTTCACATCAATTAACCTAAGATAATAATGCCACTTTAGAAACCGGATACAATAATTTGTAAAAGCAAGCAGAAGCAGAAGTGGAATAAGAAACCAGTTAAACGATGCAAAAGCAAAAATGACGTTATCAAAGTTTGCATAAATCGTAAACCCGAGATAAAGAAGCCCGGCAACAGCAAGCGAGATAAAAATATTTTTCTTAACTTTTTCCAGCAAGTTATAATATCCTTAAAAGTGATTGATACAGTTTTGTTAACGGTAATCCGACTACATTATAGTAGCAGCCGTTTATCTTTTTAATGAACACAGCGCCGTAATCATCCTGTATTCCGTATGCTCCAGCTTTGTCCATGGGGCTTCCGCCTTTAATATATTCCTTTATTTCGTTACCCCCCAGTTTTCTGAACGTAACAAGTGTCTTCTCATAATCAGTAATAATCTTGCCGTTAAATGAATTATAAACTGAAAATCCCGTATAAACAATATGCGTTTTACCGCTTAAGGCTTTTAATATTTTTTCAGCATCCTTTATATCGCGCGGTTTGCCGATTACTTTCCCTTTTAGAACTACAATAGTGTCTGCAGTTATAATTATTCCTTTAGCTCCTGTTTCCTTCGCTTTTTCCAGCTTACCTATTGAAAGCCTTCTAACTATATGTACCGGTTTTTCACCTCTTTTAATACTTTCATCAGCGTCAACCCGGAGCACTTTAAAATTTAAATTTATCTGTTGTAAAAGCTTTTTTCTTCTTGGTGAACCGGAAGCCAATATAACCGGTAAATTTGTTTTAATCATTTATGCCTGCCTATGTCTGTACCCGGAAAATAAAACGATAGAATTTTTTTATAGTTTTTGCCTTCAACAGATTGATGAATTGCACCCCACTGGCAAAGCCCAACTCCATGACCGTAGCCTTTGCCTGTTATGGTTACAACTTTATCATCACTTAAAGAAATATCAAACATAGTGCTCCTTAGTATATCGGCGTTGTTTGCAGTCCGTATTATAGAACGGATTTTATTCCCTTCAAGTTTAACAACCTTTTCATCATTTTCGTTTGAAAGCAAGGTAACTTCCAGCAGGCTCACCCTGCCGGATTCATCCCTACTCTTAATTTTTACGTCTTTTAAAGAATAATTTTTATTACCAACAAAAGTTAAAGCATTCAGCCTTTCAAGGAAAACATTTTCCGGATAATTTTCTTCCCATAAAAAGTTTGAAGCTATTGAACAATTTGGCGGGTCGCCGTCTTCCACCCCTTCAAGGTACGCCGCATTTTTAAGTCCGAAAATATATTTTGCATTTTCCGTATGCCCGCCGCATGAAGAATGATAGAATACTTTTGCTGGTTTATCATTGTATTCCAATATCAATCCGTTTGTTTCATCAACAGCGCGGTCTGATAATTCCTTCTCTGCATTTGCACCGCCGTAAGCCTGGTCTCTTGTATCAAGGTAAACATCAAAAACTCCGTTAGTGCTTTTTAACCTGTTTACGGCATACGTTCTTGCACAAATAGCAAATGCTTTTAACGCTTCAAAATAACTATCGTCTTTGCCTGTCGGCATTTCAGCAGGCACTACACCTTTTAAATAATCTTCAAGCGGTAATTGATTAACTACTCTGATTGTATTTCCGTCTTTTACAAATTTAATAACGCCGCGGTAGTCTCTTCCCCTGTAAGAGATTGAATTTTCGCCTTCCGCCGGTTTAAGTAAAAAATAAGAGGCTTCAAATATGCTATCGGATATTTTTAATTTTATTCCTTTTCCGCTTACAGAGAAGTTTAATATATTCCTGTTTTTCACAATTGCAACAGCCTTATCGTTCTTATAAAGGATCACAGGACTTTCAGCTGTATACGACAAGTTAAAGCCCTGATCATGGAGCAGTACCTTTATAGGAGCGCTGTTGGATGGAATATATTTTTTTGAAGATTTTGTTAAACGTGTTGTTGTGGAACAAGACGGAAGAATTAAAATAATAAGAGATAATAAAAAAACGTAATAAAATTTCTTATCCATTTTAATCAATTGCAGCCGTAATTAATATATTATAACCATTTATTAAAAAGTTACTTTCCTTTAAGAGAATATTATAAGGTTTGCTTAATTGGTTAGACATTAAATGAAAAAGAATTACCTGAACATGGCTTTAATACTGCCCCATGTCTTTTTAACGCCCGAGATACTTAAATGTGCGCTGCCCGTTGCCGATCCATAAACATATGAATATGGAAATTCGGCATTAGCATCAACTAATTGTATCCTATAATAATACATTACATCGCTGGTCTTGTATGCTGTTTTATCCACATAAGTATAATGCATAATACCGTTAGACGCAGTTACTTTAGCAATCTCACTATAATCTGTTTCGTTAGTTTTTCTTTGCACACTAAATTTTTGCTGTTGGGATAACGTGCCATCAACAGAAACATCCCATGAAAGATAAGCACTATCTCCCCCGCTTACATTAAGAGTTATATAAACTCCTGCAAAGGCAGTTGCAATACAAACTAAAATTATAAGTAAAAATGTAGTCTGAAGTTTTTTCATGGTTAAAATTTAACGTGTGCGGTAAATAATGTCAAGCAATTTCCACAATAAAGTTTAAAATAATTGAATAATTATCTCCTATCCGGCTGTCTTCTAAATGCAAAAATTTATCCCTGTTAAACTATATATTGTCATCTGCCGTCAAAATAACAAATAATTTTTATTGGTATATACCTCAAAGTCAGTATATGTTTGAACATTATTTGCTAATTAACAATAGTGCAATAATTTACCCCTTAATATTTTTTAATTACTACTGTGCGGGAAATCATTACACATAGAAACAAAATAATTTATATTCTCACAAAAATAATAGTATCCCAAAGGGGAAATAAAAATATAATATTTTAGAATTAGAGATTTGTTTGATCTGTTATGAATAGGTTATGTAATTATGTAAATCATTTGCCCCTAAAAATAAAATGAAAGGAGCTAAAAGATGGAAAACACAAGAGAGATTACGCTTTCCGTATTAGAAGATTTAATAGATACATGCGCAATGGAACATGAAATATTTAGAACTGTATCTGATAAGACCAAAGATCCATATTTAAAAAGTACTTTGAATAACTGCGTGGATGAAAAAAATAAAAATATACTCAAGTTAAAAGCTGAAATTGAACGGCTTGGCGGAAAATTTGAAGAGAAAGGTTTACAAATCTCTCAAAAAATTCTTGAAAAATTCAGCTCATTAAAGAATGATAAAGAGATAATTGCACAATGTGAAGAAATTGACGACATTGTACTAAACAAATACTCTATGGCTATGAATGGCAATATACTGTGGGAAGTAATTCCTCTTGTGGCAAAACAATACTTTGCTTCAATCAGTCTGCATTACAAAATAGTATATTCATTTAAAAGCAGCCCGCTAAGCACTGTTTATTCGTAATCAAATTTATGATGTACGAACAATTATCAACCAAACAGCGAAGTCAGGTTCTTATCGTCAAATTTGGTTTTGCCGAATCTTTTGTAGGCTAATTCCGTAGCTTCCCTGCCCCGCGGTGTGCGGTTTATAAAGCCCTGTTGGATTAAGAACGGCTCATAAACTTCTTCAATTGTACCGGGGTCTTCATTAACGGCAACTGCAAGGGTATTAAGGCCTACAGGGCCACCTTTGTATTTTTCAATTATGGCTAGAATAATTTCTTTATCCATTTCATCAAGGCCGTAATCATCCACTTCCAGGGCTGCTAAAGCTTTTTTAGCAATTTCCAGATCAATTATTTTTTTATCTTCAAAATCTGCAAAGTCACGCGTTCTTCTTAAAAGGCGGTTTGCAATTCTCGGTGTACCTCTGGAGCGTTTTGCAATTTCATAAGCGGCATCTTCATCAATCTTAAGTCCCAGAATCTGGCTGGAGCGCTTTACTATCTTTTTTAATATTTCGGAATCATAATAATCCAGCCTGAACTTTATACCAAATCTGTCTCTTAACGGAGACGTAAGCATACCTGCCCTGGTGGTTGCACCAATTAACGTATACTTTGGAAGGCTTATCTGAACAGTTCTGGCGTTCGGGCCGCTGTCAATCATTATATCAAGTTTGTAGTCTTCCATTGCAGAGTAAAGATATTCTTCAACTACAGGGCTTAACCTGTGTATTTCATCAATAAACAAGACGGATTTTTCCTCAAGCGTGGTAAGAAGGCCTGCAAGATCGCCGGGCTTTTCCAATACAGGGCCTGAAGTAATTTTAAGCTTTACTCCCATTTCATGCGCAATTATATGCGCAAGAGTGGTTTTTCCAAGTCCCGGAGGGCCTGTTAACAGCACGTGGTCCAACGCATCCCCGCGCTTTACAGCAGCGGAAATAAAGACATTTAAGTTATCCGTAATCTTAGACTGACCGGAGAAATCCGATAATCTTAAAGGCCGCAGTGACTGTTCGTACTGTTTCTCTTCCTCGTTTGGTTCCGGGGTTGTTGATGTTGATTTTCTCAAAAGCTTAAATATTTATTATTGAAAAACTACCAGCCTAAATTAAATCAAATAATTGAAACATACATATAGTTAATCCGGAAAGAAATATTCTTTTGCCTTATTCCTGAATAATGATACAGCATTTGAGAATGGCAAATATTCATATATGGTAACTAAATAAATTATTAATTAAATTTGTGGCAATTATGCCGGAAATATCAAGATTCATGAATATGATTATTCAGATGTATTTTTTGGATCACGAAGATCCTCATATACATGTGAAATCACCTGAAGGTTTTTGTAAGATAAACTTCAATGGCGAAATAATGAAAGGTTATCTCCCGGCAAATAAGTTACGCATTGTCAAACAATGGATTATTCAACATAAAGATGAACTCGAACATAACTGGGAAATTTCAAGAGATCATATAGAACCGGAAAGGATTAAACCATGGATACAATAATTCATTATCCTGTAAATGCTACATATATAGGCAATTTTAAGTTACTTATTGAATTTGAAAATGGGAAATTAAAGATTTGTGATTTTAAAGAAATTAAGACAAAAGATCTTAAATCTTTTAACGATCTAAAACGTGAAGAATACTTTAAAAAGTTCCACATTGAAGATGGTATATTACAGTGGCCTAATGGTTATGATTGTGCACCGGATTTCCTATATGATACAGGTAAGCCAGCACTCATAAAGCCATTTAAAAGAACTACTAGAAGTGCTTAACCCGTAAAACAATTATGTGTCTAATTACAAGCGTAGGCTTAGTATAATAACATCTTAGGAAAATCGGGATGCCGTATATTACATCAGCAATTACTCCCTTTCGTTGCACACATCAATGTGGAACTGAGAAATTAAAAAGTTCACCTGCTTATACAAATTGCCGCGAAACAACAAAGATGACAGGGTTAATGCATCATCTAATACTTATCCTGCATCGTAAGTTGATTACGCTTCAGCCTGCTTATTCTGAATTTTGAACCAATGAATTATAACAACCATAAACGTCATAGCTGTAAGCATAAGCAAAACCATACCGATAGTGTTCCATACATTCAGGCTCTTATCTAATATGCTTATTAAGCCCGGATTCCATGCACTGCCGTATAAAATAGTAAGATGCACAATATAAATTAACAATGTGTTCCTGCCTATTAATATGAATATTCTTGGTATAGTTTTTACTTTTAAGGCTATGATTGAAACAAGAGAATTTAAAATGAGTACAATTCCAAGCCTGTAAAAAATAAGGCTGGGGCTTGTTGTCCAAAAGCTTGAATGACCGTATAATAAAATTTCAAACTCATTGCCTAATAATGCCAAAACAATAAATACCACTCCAAAAGCTGCAAGTCCATAGCTGAATTTTATGGATTTGAAAACCGTAGGGTGCTTTGCAAGAAAACTCCCCAGCAATCCGCCGGCAATTACATAACCTGCCCATGGAAACAGCGGGAAATTTGAACCGCTGCCGTTATAAAAATAACCAGCCATCCATGCCGGAACATATTTAAGCCAGTTAATTATACTAAACGGCTGATATAAGCAGAAAAATAAAAGCGCACCTGCAGAGAAGACCACATAATCATTTATCTTGAATTTTTCACCTATAAGCAGGAATACCATTAAGAAAAAAATGCCGAAACCAATTAAATGCAATACATCTATTGCGAAAAAGTTTCTCCAGGCATCTGCCGTAACATTGGAAAAATCAATAATTGATGGAGTTGGATACCGAAGCAAATATCCGAGAAATATTAAAAGGAAAAATCTCTTAATCCCTTTTTTTACTCTTGGATTTGTTGCGAAAGGTTCATTTACAAGTTTAAATAAATACGTAAACACCGTACCTGCAGTAAATAAGAAAATAGGTGCGGTCATTCCCCTCATAAAGAACCAGAAAGCGAAAAACGGGGAATTAAAACTCCTGTAATCATTGGATAGCAGAACATCAACAGTATGCCCCTGAACCATCTGAATCACCGCGAACGCTCTCATCAAATCGATAAATATTATACGATTCTTCTTTGAACTTTGAGTCATTGCCTAATCATTTCCATATCAAAATAATTTTCAAACTTTAAAATTAACAAAATATTCAAAACAATTGAAATGTAAGTATATATATATTCTAAAATTATACACTTAATAATAGACAACTTTATACTTATAATGGTTTAATATCACATATTTTACATCACTAAATAATAAAAAAGCCCCGAAAAAATCGGGGCTTTACACATAGATGAGCTGATTTATTAGCTTACGCTAATGGTTCTTGGTTTTACTTTATCATGTTTCGGCAGACTTACAACTAACTGCCCGTTTTCATATTTTGCTGTAATTTTTGAAGTATCAATACCGTCTGACAATTTAAATTTACGGTAGTAATTTGCAAACAGGCTTTCATTTAAAACGTATTTTCTTTCCAGGCCTTCAATGTAGTTTACGCCGCCAAAAATTGACAGATTGTTTTCTTCCATTTTTAAGTGAACATTCTCTTTTGATACACCCGGAAGATTTGCTGTAAGAACAAATTCTTCACCGGTTTCATATATATCTACAGCAGGCACAATTGCAGGTTCACATTCTGCTGCCTCTTCCCATGATTTTTGTTCTTCAAGAACTTCTGTTTCTGAGGTCTCTTTATAATCGGACATAGATATCCCTTTCCTTTATTAGTATTTTTTGTTTTTTAGATTAAACTTTGTGATATACAGAAGGCTTGGCAGGCCCGTCATGGCTCGGCTTAATAAAGATCTATATTCTCAATACTTAGATATTTAACCAATCAAAATTAAGCCATGCCGAAACAGGCTGCCCGGCCTACATAAGAACTGCTAATTATTTTTTATCATCGTCAACTACTTCATAAGAAGCATCCTGAACGTTTTTATCGTCGCCTTTAGGCTTTTCATTTGCAGCACCCTGTTCGCCTGG
>JARLHB010000364.1 GCA_031292465.1 Ignavibacteriaceae bacterium | reverse complement strand
TATTCATAACATTGCCCCAACTTTTGGCATAGCCATTTCTTTGGAATAAGTCGGGGGAAATAAGAGCTCAAAACACTGGGCTTTAGCCACATCTTAGCCGTTATGATTTGGCTAAAGCCAATAATTTATTCATAGCACAAACCCCCGCCGTAAACGACGGGGCTATTAAAACATTATTATCTGGTTCTGCGACAGATTCGGCAGGCAGGTGTGCCGCTACCGTAGCTTGTTATTGTCAGATTGCTCAGGAATATTGTTCTAAGCCGCTTAGCGGCGAAACGTTAGTAGTTATAATACAATCAGATATTACAGAGCCGCGTAGCGGTGAAACAGGATTATCTGTATAATTAGGAATTCCTGATTTGTAATTTCTGATGTTAAAATATATTACGGCCATAATTTTGCCCCTTAAGTTGACGCCTATGCTCTCGAGAGGGGAATGAAATAGTAGTGCAGAAATATAATAACTTTTTACACTACCCGGCCTTTTTTGTTATAAACTTCTTTGTAAGCCATTTCCTTACAGGTATATCATACAGTTTAAGACTGGCATATGCAATGGCGATTGCCGATATCAGCAGCAGCAATCCAACCGGCCATGCTTTATACAGCGGCACTTTATTATCAACAACCCATGATGTAAAAATATAGATAAGCGGGTAGTGCGTAATATAAATGGGATAAGATATATCGCCGAAAAACCCGCATGCCTTCTTCATGTATTTGCCTTCAACCTTGCCGCTTGCGCCGAGATAGACGATTAGCGGGAAAAGGAATATGATTGCAAAGGAATCATACAGCCCGTTCATCCACATGTTTCCGCTTCCGCCGAGCCTTGGGAATAAAAAGACGGCTATTATCATTAAGCTGCACCATAAGAATGCATTTTTAATATGTCCGGGTTTGCATATCCTTGAAAGCAGCAGACCGGCAAAAAACGGGTAAAGCAGGCGCACCAGTCCGACCCTGATTTGCGGGGCGTCTAATGACCATCCGCCTATAACATCGCCTTGCGTTACTGCAAGATGTATTAACGCACATCCCGCCAGGAACACTAAAACGGAAAGCGCTTTCTTTGAAAACTTCCTGATAAAAAGCGCGTATAAAATATTCCCTACATATTCGTAAAACAGCGACCATGCAGGCCCGTCAAGCGGATGCAGCTCTCCCCAGCCTCTTATATCCATTGAAGGCGGTATGGGCAGCAAAGTAAACCCGATAAGCATAATTAACAGCATCTCCCATACGGGAACGCTGCTTATCCCCGGGAACACTATAGGCGATGCGCTGAAATAAAATCCAATAGCGCCTATAACCATTCCCATTATTATCATCGGGTGAAGCCTGATTAATCTGCGCTTAAAAAAATCGCGCAGGCTCATTTTTCCCCAGCGGTCGTCATAAGCGTAGCCTATTACAAAACCGGAAAGGACAAAGAAAAAATCAACGGCAAGGTAGCCGTGGTTGATTATTTGTATTAAATGGTTGCCTCCTGTAAACGTTTCAAAAAAATGAAAGATTACAACCATAATAGCTGCCACGCCGCGCAGGCCGTCAAGTATTTCGTAGTGGCTTTTGGAATCTGAAAAGGCGGTGCTTTGTGTATTTAAAGAATTCATTTCTGTTGTGTTTATATTTTAATAAATGGTAAGGATTTCTAATTCCGCAGTAAAAGCATCTTCTTTTTATGCAGTAAATATGTTAACCCTTTTAATTTTAAAGCTGCATTACATAAATCTTTTGCCCAAATATAAAATTGCAGTTGTTAACAACCAAATTATTAGCTGCAAAGGGCAGAGGAAGTTTTACAGATATTGATACGGAGTGTGATAATGGCTTTGTGAAATGGAGGCAGGGGAGTAGGGGATTATTAACAGGATAAATAGAGCAGTCCTTTGAAAAATCATACATTAAGTAAAAAGAGTAAAATAATTGTGAATTATTTCCAATAGTTGAGTATATTAAACAAAGCATTTATAGGGATATTTTGCTTAATGGAGCGGGAATATGATTAAGGGTGAGTTACTATAACTACAAATCGAAAAATAAATATGTATTTATCCGAGACTAAATATTTTATTTTTTTATATTGTTATAATTTGACATGGAAATAGAAATAAGATCAATAAAAGACTGTCCTGAAATGCTTAGTTGCGTTTTGGATTTACACAAAACGAATTCAAAAACACTTGGATTTTTACCTGAACAAGTATTCAAAGAGTCTGCCGAAGACGAAAAAATCATTATTGCGATTGACAAAGGAACAAGTGTAATTGGATATTTATTATTCAATATAAATAAACACGGAAATTTTATATATATAACACATCTTTGTGTTTCAACAAATTATCGAAATCAAGGTATAGCTAAATTGTTATTTAGATCATTAATCGACAAATACGAAGCAAAATACCGTGGTGTAAGAGTAACTTGTCGAGAGGATTATTTCGCAACAAAGGTCTGGGAAAAGTTGGGCTTTACTTTTGTTCATGAAAAACCGGGTCGTAGCAAGGGTGGAAGTGTATTGTTTGTTTGGTGGTTTGATTTTAATCATCCGGATTTGTTCTCTGTACTTGATGACAATGTAAAATTAAAAGTGGTTTTGGATAGCAATATTGTATATGATTTGATGGAGCCAGAAAATTGTAAAACCCAAAATTCATATGCCTTATTATCAGACTGGTTAACTGAGTACGTTGATTATTATGTTCCTGATCAATTAAAGAACGATATTAGCCATCATCAAAATAAGATTACTCGTCTAAATAGTAAAATATTTATTGGTAATTTTAAATTATTAACCAGTACTCATGATAACTATTTTAAAATATCAGAAGAGATTAAAGTTATCTATAATAAATCTACAAATATTAGAGAAGAAGCCGATATACGACATATTACAAAAACAATAAACTCAGATGCTTCTTATTTTCTTACAAAGGATGAGGGTATTCTAAGACATTCCAAAGAATATATTGAAAGATATGGATTGTTAGTATTGAAACCTGAAGAATTTATTATTCAATTTAATTCTCTAATAAATGATACTGATTATCAACCTTCAAGGCTATGCGGGACGAATATCCAAAAAAAAGCTGCATCCATTGAAGAGTTAAGGGAAATTCCATCTATATTCTTTCAAAATAGTATTGAAAAAAAGAAAGAATTTGAAAATAAGCTAAAATCTTCATTGGTCGATAAAAGGACCAAAGCATTTCTCATAAAGGATAATGACGATAAAGTTATTATTTATACAATTCAAGAAACAGAAGAAGTACTTGAAATTCAATTCTTAAGATATATTCAAAATCTTAAAGCTCGAACTATAATTAATCAAATATTGCATGATGTAATTTATTTGGCTCGAGAGAAACATAAAAAAGAAATATGTATAAGTGAAGTATTTATTGATAAGGAATTAGAATCGATTCTTTTAAAATATAGTTTTATTAAAGTAGGTCAAAAATATTTTAAATTTATCGGAGATGCAAAAATACCTTTTAGTAAAATTAAGGAATATTTAAATAGTAATATAAAAAACCATTTATTATTTGAGCAATACTCAAATATATTATCGCCATACATTTCTGATAAAAAGTACTCTTTCCTTATAGAAAAATATTTATTCCCATTAAAAATTGTTGATTCTAATATACCTTGCTTTATTGTTCCAATAAAACCACACTGGGCTATGAATTTATTTAACGTTAAAATATCTGAACAAGATTTATTTGGAGGAGATGCTCAATTACTCTTTAATAAAGAAAATGTCTATTATAGATCAGCTAAGAGCATTATTTTGGAAAACAATAGCCGAATTCTCTGGTATATATCTAAAGGAAAGAATAAATCTTCAGATATAATGAATATTTCAGCATCTTCCTATTTAAATGAATTTGAAATTAATAAGCCAAAACATCTTTATGCAAAATACAAAAGACTTGGTATTTATAAATGGAAAGATATTATGGATACTGCAAAAGGTGTATTAGAAAATGACATTATGTCATTTTCTTTCGATTTGACTGAGAATTTTAGTCGCCCTATTAATACAATAATATTAAATAAAATCTATAATAAATATTTAGGAAAGAATTTTTTCTTTCCACAACAACCTTATAGAATTTCAGAAGAAGTTTATTTCGAAATATATAGTAATGGATTTGCAAATGAATAATGATTTAATTCTGTTATCAATTAAGCCAATTTATGCAAATAAGATATTCAATGGCGAAAAAACGATTGAATTGAGAAAGAAACTACCTAAAAATTTAAGGAAAGGTAATTTAGTTTTGGTTTATGTTAGTTCTCCTAAAAAACATTTATATGGTGCATTTACAGTCAAGAATATTATTGAATCGGATCCAGATCACTTATGGCGTAAAGTATATAAAAAAGCCTGTATAGATAAAAAAGTATTCGATAAATATTATGAATCTATAGACGTTGGTTATGGTATTGTAATTGATAGATATTGGAAATTATCAAGTCCAATTAGTTTAAAAGAAATAAAAAATCACGATGAAACTTTTAATATTCCACAAAGTTTTCGATATATAAAAGAAACTGATTTTGACCATATTCAGTTAGAATTCGGGGTTAAATTAATTGCTATATAGCAATAGATACAAACTATAAGTTAGATAAAACAAATTCCGAATATCAGAGTGCCATTATAGTTCCAGAAGATGATCTTTAGATAGTAAAAATATTTATTTAAAATAAAGTTAAAAATGGGCAAAATAGAAAAGACATTAGAAATCAATATAACTCACGAGATACTATCATTAGCAGATAGTTTTTGGTGGTTTTTACAACCAGTATCTCTAAAACGTTATTGGCGCCCACATTGGCGTTTTCCTTTAACTCAAGCTCCTAAATCATTCGCTACAGGATTACCTATTAGTATTGAAGGGAAGGAAAATGGTGGCTATGATGTTTGTATAAAATCTACTTCGAATTTTCAAGGTGGAAATCCAAGATTATTATACATGCAATTTAAAGCAGGTACTGAAAAATTGTTTAATTCTGACCCTAAAAGTATATTTTACGGTGATTATGTTAAACCAAATATTCATATAGAATTTGATATTAATAATAATAAAAAAAATAATCAGCACGAACTATTAGAAACTTTAGCAAATAAATCTGGAAAGAAAGATGCTGTATTATATGTATTCCCAAAAATCGTAAATGAAAATCAATTGTTAGAAAATATTGGTAAACTTCTTAAATTAACGAATTTCATATCAATTAGTGAAATTAATGATAAGGCTAAACTATTTAGTGTTAAGATAAGTGATGGTAGACCTCACAAATTCCGAACTTGTTATACGGATAGTAATAAAAATGAAATTAATTATTTTCTTTTCCCCTTTGGTGCTCAGAATGAACCAGGCAGTATATTAGGTGAAATTTTTGCTATACGTATGTATCGTGCATTGCAATCACTAAAGGTCGTTCAAAATAGCAACTTCAAAATATCAAAATATCATATAATTGATGCATTTATCAGACATTTTTTTAATATCGGAAATTATTTTTCCATCCC
>JARLHB010000363.1 GCA_031292465.1 Ignavibacteriaceae bacterium | reverse complement strand
CGGATGGAACAATGTCTTTTATTGTATCATCTTCAATAAATATTGAATGGCCTGTAAGTAACCCAATCACATTTAATTCAGCGCCGCGTTTTTCGTTCTTCCCGAATGTATCAACAGTTACAATCTGAGAAGGATTTGCTAAAATCTTTAACATCCTGAAACATGCTCATCTATATTTGTTAATTGTTTCATTTATTACTCTTACATCCTTAAAACCCATTTGTTTAAGTTTAAAATTTAAACTTTGGGCGTCATTCCTATTGGTAAAATCGCCGGCTTCAACTTTGTAAAACGGGGGATCAAAAATTACGTAAACAGCAGAGTGGTCAGTCTTAAAATATACATCGGAACGCATGCTGTTTGCTTCATCAATATTATCTGTGGAAAGTACAAGCACTCTGTAACCGGGCAAAGTTTTGATGATTGTTTGAGATGTGTCGGTAACAATCGGACCTAAGTGGTACGAATACCATACATTGGAAGAAGAGGAGTCTTCCTGCTTAGCTTTTTCTTTCAGATCAATTTTTGCATGATATTTTGTTAAATCGAAATTTTCAGTAAAGCTATTACTGTCTGTTATCCCGGCTTTTTGCAGTACTTGTTCTTGCGGGTATCTGCTTCCCGTTGAAGTACCGCATGATATAAGAATGAAAGAAAACGGGATTGAAAGCCAGAATAATATTGTTCTTCTGTCCATGTATTTGCTGCTCATTATTGAAGTAAACTGTCTAATATAAAATAAATAAATATCCTATGAAAGTCTTAAAAGATAAATTATTCCGGTTAAAAAGCGAGGTTTTGATAATAGATGTACTTAATTTTTAAAATCAAGCTAATTTCTAACTATTTGTCATTTATCATGGTAATAGGTATTAGTGAAAGATAATTTTGAGAAAAATCATTTAATTTAGTAAATTGCAATGCTATTAATAAAAAATACTTACACTTATGGCTGCAAAAAAGTACAAAATCTTGTATGTAACCCCAGAGATAGTTCCATTTGTAAAAACAGGTGGTTTAGCAGACGTTTCTTCAGCTCTGCCCCAAATGTTGATGGAAATGGGGCACGAAGTCCGTATTGTAGTACCTAAATACGGTGCTGTGGATGATAGGAAATTTAAAATACATGAAGTAGTGAGACTAAAGGATTTGCATATAAAGATAGGGGAAAAAGATGTAATATTCTCACTTAAGTCATGTTTTCTTCCCGGCCAAAAAGTAAGAGTACAGATTTATTTTCTTGATAATCAGGAATATTTCGGCAGCCGGAACAGCCTTTACGTAGATCCTTTTACCGGGGAAGATTACCCGGATAATAACGAAAGGTTTGTTTTATTAACAAATGCCGTCTTTGAACTGATTTCAAAATTAGGCTGGATACCCGATATAATTCACTGCAACGACTGGCAGTGCGGGTTAGTTCCTGCTTATCTGAAAACGCTTTATAAGAACGATGAGCAGTTTTCTAAGTTTAAAACAGTATTCACTATTCATAACCTGGCTTACCAGGGAGTATTTCCAAAATCTACATTTTATAAAACAGGGCTTCCCGAAGAATTGAATTCGGAAAAAGGCCTGGAGATTTTCGGGAAAATAAATTTTATGAAATCAGGGCTATTATTTGCCGACGTAATAAATACTGTAAGTGAAACATATGCTAATGAGATAAGGTCTGATGATGATCTTGGAGCCGGTTTAAAATCAGTCCTTGCAAAAAGGAAAAATGATTTATACGGTATAATAAACGGTATTGATACCCATACCTGGAATCCTGAAAAAGATAAACTTATATCAAAAAAATATTCGGCAAAAAACCTGTCAGGCAAGGTTTTAAACAAACAGGAACTGGCAGAAAAATTCGGTTTTAAATTTGATGAAAATATACCTATAATTGGAATAATTTCCCGTCTATTTGATGCTAAAGGAATGGATTTAATATCATCAACTTTTGCAGAACTTATGAAATTGGACATACAAGTTGTTCTGCTGGGTACCGGAGAGAGGAAATACCATAACTTCTTTGAGAAAATGAATGGTAAGTATCCTGAAAAATTTGCCGCTTATCTTGGGTTTAATGATGAACTTGCCCACATAATTGAAGCAGGGGCAGATATGCTGCTAATGCCTTCACGGTATGAACCCTGCGGCTTGAATCAGATGTACAGCCTTACTTACGGTACAGTACCCATTGTACGGGAAACAGGCGGACTTGCTGATACAGTTATTAAATATAATGAAAAAACAGGTGAGGGCACCGGGTTTGTATTTAAACAATATGAAGAACTTACATTCCTGAAAGAATTTAAAAGAGCACTAAAAACTTTTGAAGATAAAAAGACCTGGACTAAAATCATGCGCAATGGAATGAAGTGTGATTTTAGCTGGAATTCTTCTGCAAAGAAGTATATAGAGTTATACAAGACAGTAATGAACAACGAATAATGGCTGATTTCGCTGTTTTCCTTGATAGAGATGGTACGCTGAACGAGGATCCGGGATATCTGGGCGATCCAAATCTTGTTAAACTTTTACCAGGAGTGGGGGAAGCTCTTTCTTTACTTAAAAATGAACTGGGATTTAAGCTGATTGTAATTTCTAATCAGTCAGGTGTTGCACGCAGAATGATTAGTAAAGAGATGGTGGAAGCTGTTAATAATAAAATTAATTACCTTTTAAGAAGTTATAATACAACAATAGATGCATTTTATTATTGCCCTTACCATCCTGAATTTAGTACTAAAGAAGAAACAAGATGTAGAAAGCCTTCGCCCGAAATGGTATTTCAGGCCGCAAAAGATTTTTCTATAGATCTGAAAGGCTCTTATTTCGTGGGTGATTCGGATGTTGATATAGAGTGTGGAATAAATGCAGGATTAAAAACCGTTCTTGTTAAAACCGGCAAAGGAAAGGATAGTTTTTCTGTCTTGAAAAAGCAAAATAAATTTCCCACTTTTGTTGCTCAAAATATTATTGAAGTATCCTCTATAATAAAAAATGATAAAATGGAGAAAACTAATTGATTTACAAAAAGCTGTCGTTACTTCTAATCGGGATTATATCTATTGCATTATATTCCTGCAGTGAAAATCCCGTCTCAATCGGCCTCGGTTTATTAAAAAATGATTATCTAAATGTAAAAGAAAAAGATTCTTATTCTGATTCATTGAGCCAACATTCTTCTTCTGTAAAGTACACTGTTCCTCTTACTTCTTCTACTACCTCACTTTTAATTGGCAAAGCTGCCAATGTTACAGGGTCTGCTCTTGCTGAATTTTATATCTCATTGGCTGATTCTATTAAAACTGATCTTCTGAATGGTGTTGCTACTGTAGAATATGCCAATGTAACTATGTACCCCAATTATGTATATGGCGATTCCAATCTTACCATGGATTTTTCAGTTCACAGAGTTTCTAACGACTGGACTGCCGCTGGTGTTGATGCCGACAGCATAGCCTATCTGGGAATAGATGCAAATGACCTAAGCACGAATAGAAATTTTACTGATACGGTTGTTACTTTTGACCTGAATAAATCTTATATGCTTGATATTCTTAAATATGCTTCCGATTCTACACTTGGAAGAGATTATGGCCTTTATTTAAAACCTTCAGGAAGCTCGCGTAAGGTTGTTGGCTTTAATGCTATATCGACTTCATCGTCAACCTATACTACTATAAAAATAGTCCTGGTAAAATCAGGTGTTTACAGCGATACTTTGGCATTTGTTCCCTGGAAGGAAGCAAGTATTGTTTCCGGCACGATGCCTTCGGTTAGTTCTGAAGATATGGTGGTACAAAGCGGACTTGTAGTTAATTCAAAATTAGTATTTGACGTTTCGGCTATTCCTAAAAATGCTCTTATTAATTATGCTAACCTAACATTAACGGTGGATACTGTAGCTACAGTTGTCGGCTCAAGTTACAATAATT
>JARLHB010000362.1 GCA_031292465.1 Ignavibacteriaceae bacterium | reverse complement strand
GATAATTTTCAGAAGTAACTTCTATAAGGAACAAAAGTATTTTTGTCCGTTCTATATGGCGTAAAAATTTATGCCCGAGACCTTTACCTTCCGAAGCGCCTTCAATAATTCCCGGTATATCTGCGACTGTAAAGCTTTTATAATCTTTATACTTAACAATACCAAGAACAGGTTCAAGAGTAGTGAAAGGATAATCAGCAATTTTTGGCCTTGCAGCGGATATTTTAGAAATAAGTGTGGATTTGCCCGCGTTGGGAAAACCAACAAGCCCTACATCGGCAATAAGTTTTAATTCAAGTATAACATTTTTCTCTTCACCAGGCCTGCCGGGCTCTGCATAACGAGGAGTCTGGTTTATAGATGTTGCAAAGTTACTGTTCCCTTTGCCGCCTTTGCCGCCTTTTGCTATTATAACGCGCTTATTATCTTCATCAAGGTCAAATAAGACTTCTTCCGTTTCGGCATCTTTTACAGTAGTTCCAACAGGTACTTGTATAATAATATCGTCCCCGCCTTTACCGTCTTTTAAAGAGTTCGCACCGGCATCGCCGTCTTGAGCAGTATAATGTTTCTTATATCTAAAGTCTAAAAGAGTAGATAAATTATGATGCGCTTCCATAATAACATCGCCGCCTTTACCGCCGTTTCCGCCGGAAGGCCCGCCTTTAGGCACATATTTTTCCCTTCTGAAAGTTACTGCACCGTTTCCACCGTCTCCGGCTTTTAAATCAATCTTTGCATAGTCTATAAACATTTTAATCCTGGGTAAAGTAATTAGCTACTGTATTAGTTAAAGTTAAAGCATCCTTAGTATAAGGATTTACACGGTAAGTAACAAAGACACTCTTTAATATTTCCGTTGCTTCATCATAGTTTGTACATTCATTAAGTTTTTCAATTGTGCTTGAAAAATCTTCATTATCATCATTAAATACATTTGAAATTATTTTTTCAATATCATTATGGCTTATCGAATCAAGGATATTTTTTCCTTTTTTCTCACTAAGTTTTGCTGCTTTTGGGGCCGGATTGCTGTTATTGTCCTCTTTCGAAGTATTGTCAGCGTCTATACCTTCATCATGGAAATCTTTTATAAGATCCATTGCTGCTTTATCTGCAACGGAAGAGTCTTCCAATAAGTCAATATCCTTGGAATTTATTTCATCAACTGTATCTTTAAAAGCCTTTAAAAGGTTTTCCGTTTCTTCTTCAAAATCAAAAAATGAATCCGCATCATCTTTTTTTGCGGTTTCAGGTTTTGGTTCATCTGTTTCGGGTTTTAAGTCGGTATCGTTTTCTTCTATTTTCTTTACTTCATCGCTAAACATAGAAAAGAAATCTTCATTCGACATCGATTCAACCGGATCAGGGGCCAATTTTTCATCTGCTGCTTCCGGCAATTCCGCTTCAGAAACTATATTCTCTTCTTTAAAAAATGCCGCATCAAATTTATCCTCATTGGCAGTTTCTAAAAATGAAGGCTCTGCAGCTTCGGGTTCTTTTAAATCCTTTTGCGGTTCTTCTTCATCTTTCTGCTCTGCAATTTTATTACTCAGGCTATTGCCTTCTTCTTCATCTGCCAATGTTCCCGAAAAACCACCTGACCTCGGTTTTATCCCGGGTAATTCCGGCTGGTAATCTTCCACAGCAGGTAAAATGATATCATCTTCCTTTTCTTCAGATTCGGCTTCTTCGCTCTCAACCTGTTTAACATCAACCGGAACGGCGGAATATATAATTTTCTTTATATCTTCAATTTCATATTTCTGGTTTGAATTTTCAGGTACAGCTTTTTTAAGCCTGAAAAGAAAATCCATCAGGTTCTTTTCTTTTAAGAACAATTCCAGCGCTGCAACGGGTACTTTAGTCTTATTTATTTCACCAAGATTAAAGAATTCCGCAATTGAATACAGGGAATAATCTACAAGTTTCTGCGGCTGTGAGCCGAATAGTTCATAATCTAATTTATTTATGATTAACTCGAATTCCGTAACGCTTAAGTTTGTAAGTTTCCTTTTAGATATATAGGACAGGAAAATGCTTTTAATATAATCGTAGAAATAAATATAATTTAAGTTAAGCTTTATTTCTTCAATTGATTTGTTCTCCTCATCATTATATATAAGTTTGGAAAGCGACCATTTAGGGCGTGCAAGGAAATTCAGATTGAATGAAACTGCCTGGATTACAAGCTTCTTCAGATCCTCAAAAGATATTTTCTTATTCTTCTTAACTTCATGAGCTATTAAGTTAAAGTATTTTGCAGCTTCGGCCCCGGAATAATCAAATACAGACTCCTGCAGAAGTTTCCTTCTGTCTTCTGAAACCAGATAATCAAGTTCCGCAGAAATATACTGAATAACCGCCGGATGTATTGAGCTTCCGCGTAATTTTTCAAAAGTAATGAAGGAACCATAACTCTTAACTTTGTTAAGATTAAAATCAGCTATAAACTTTATTTCTTTTTCGAACATAAATTATTTATCCCTAATTGTCTTAATTTCCCGGAATTATTCAGATTAACTTAATTTTAGATTTATGTAGAAAATACCCGGCAGTCTTAGCGAAAAAGTGCATTATTTACCGCCGCCGGATAAATGAATAAGGTTACACCCCTTAAAATAAAAAAATCCCGATCAAAATGAACGGGATTTTAACTTTTAGCCTAAAAATATAAAAGCTTATACTTCTACGTTTTTGGATTTAACCTTAGCAGAGAAATATTCCCTGTTAAGCCTTGCTATATTCCTTACAGATATGCCTTTAGGGCATTCAGCTTCGCAAGCATAAGTATTGGAGCAGCTGCCGAACCCAAGCTCATCCATCTTAGCAACCATGGATTCAACCCTTTTCTGCCTTTCTGGCTGGCCCTGTGGAAGCAGTGCAAACTGGCTTACCTTAGCGCTTACAAACAGCATAGCAGAGCCGTTTTTACAAGCTGCAACACAGGCGCCGCAGCCGATACATGCTGCAGAATCAAATGCTTCGGCAGAAACTTCTTTTTGTATAGGAATTGAATTTGCGTCAGGTACGCCGCCGGTATTTACCGATACAAAGCCGCCTGCCTGAATTATTTTGTCAAATGCCGAGCGGTCAACTGCAAGGTCTTTTATTACCGGGAAAGCTTTTGCACGGAATGGTTCAACATATATAGTTTCGCCGTCCTTAAAATTCCTCATGTGAAGCTGGCATGTGGCTATTTTGCGCATCGGGCCATGAGGCTCGCCGTTAATAACTAATCCGCAGGTACCGCAAATTCCTTCGCGGCAGTCGCTTTCAAATGTTACAGGAATTTCACTTTTCCGTTCAAGGCCGTCATTTAATTCATCAAGCATCTCCAGGAATGAAGCATCGGGTGATACTGAAACATTGTAACTTACAAATGCACCCACTGCTTTAGGCCCTGACTGGCGCCAGATCTTTAATTTTATATTTAATTTTTTTTCACTCATTATTTATAACTCCTCTGCGCTAAATGTAAAAATTCAAAGTCAAGTTGTTCTTTATTAAGATTCCATTTACCAGCATTCTCATATTCCCATGCAGCAACATACCTGTAGTTTTCATCATCACGTTTGGCTTCCCCTTCTTCAGTCTGATATTCTTCCCTGAAGTGCCCGCCGCATGATTCATTCCTGTGTAAAGCATCTACAGCCATAAGTTCGCCAAGTTCAAGATAATCGGCAACGCGTCCGGCTCTTTCAAGCGTCTGATTTAAATCATCACCCGAGCCTACAACATTTACTTCTTTCCAGAATTCACCGCGCAGTTCTTTTATTTCTGAAATAGCTTCTTTCAATCCTTTTTCATTCCTTGCCATACCGACTTTGTTCCACATCAGCCTGCCAAGTTTTTTATGGATTTCATCAACCGTCATTTTACCTTTAATTGATAAAAGCTTTTCAACCAGATCCTTAATTTCAACTTCAGCTTTATTAAAAGCTTCATTGTCTGTAGAAACCAAAGCAGGTTTTTTTGAAGCCAGGTAGTCTCCAATGGTATAAGGAATAACAAAATAACCATCGGCAAGCCCCTGCATTAAAGCGCTTGCACCAAGCCTGTTTGCTCCGTGGTCAGAAAAGTTAGCTTCGCCAAGGACAAACAAACCGGGTATCGTGCTCATAAGATTGTAATCTACCCATAAACCGCCCATTGT
>JARLHB010000361.1 GCA_031292465.1 Ignavibacteriaceae bacterium | reverse complement strand
TAGACAGTTTAAGGCTGCATATGAAAATATTATTTAATTCTAAATTCGGCGCTCTTGGATTAATTGCCTTTCCATATTATATACTTTTTGAAATGATTGGTCCTGTTATAGAAATTTCCGGGTATTTTGTCTTCCTCTTCGCTTTCCTTTTTAATATAGTTTCAACTCAATTTGCTATAGCCTTTTTATCAGTTGTAATCCTTTACGGTATAGTGTTGTCTGTACTTTCGGTTATTCTTGAAGAATTATCATTCAAGAAATATCCCAGTCTTAAAGATATAATTATCTTATTTACTGCTGCCGTATTTGAAAATTTCGGATACAGGCAGTTAGTTTCATGGTGGCGGTTTAAAGCTACAATTGATTATATCTCAGGAAAACGAAGCTGGGGTAAAATGGAAAAAAAAGGGTTTAACTAATTGTTCTACCACGGGTTATATTACCTTTAAAGAAGCTTGCTTACCAACATATGTAAAAAATCAAAATGATATTTTTGTATCAAATTTAGACAAAGTACTTTGTAAAATGTGCTGAATATACTCCATTATTCAACATTTCTTAATTGGCTTGATTATGGGATTAAGAAAAGGAATTTTGATATGGAGCATATTTTGAAGGCAAAATACTATTCCTTTTTAGTTGCATTAATTATTATTGGGGTGAGCACTCTTGTAAACGCGAAAATAAAAAGTATTTCGCAGGTAACAGGACAAAATATTGGGGTGGGTATTTTCTTACCCTGGCCCGTAAATGATACGTATTTTACAGGTACATATTCTGCTACTGTTGATGGAGTTAATACAAGCTTATATTGTATTGATCTTTACCATCATATGGCATATAACAGCGATTACCAGGATGTGGAATCGACAAATGACACTCTTTCTTATATTCTGAATAATTACTATCCTTATAAAACTTCATATTCCAGTATGCTTAGCGATGTTCACAGGGAAGCCGCTTCCGTACAATTGGCAATATGGCATCTGACTGATGCATTAGATATCAGTACACTCAAAGGGCAGAATAACAGCGATATATCTGATATTAAAGCAAGAGTAGCGGAAATTTTGTCTGACGCACTTACAAATGCACACGGCTATAGTTTAAATACATTTGTAATTAACATCCCGGTTCAATCTTTTACAATTGGCACGCCTGTAACCTTTACAGTTCAGGCATATAACGATCAGGGGCTGGCAATGCCGAATGTAAAGATTACTCTTTCCGCCACGCAGGGCGCTTTAAGTGCAACAACAATAACTACCGATTCTACCGGAGTTACACCAGTTATTACCTTAACTCCGGTTTCAGGGCAGACGACTGCTACTATTACGGCATCAGGAGTGGTGGGAATTCCTTCCGGCACAAAATATTATAATGTTGCCGATCCAAATGGAAAACAAAAACTTATTCTGGCTAAGCCTACTACGGCATCAAGAACAATTACAAAAATTATCAACTGGTCCGGCTCTTATAATTTGGTTGTAAATAAAACGGCCGATAAAACAAGTGTTGTTAACGGCGAAGAAGTTAATTATACAATCACAGTAAAAAATACCGGCAGCGGGGATGCACAGAATGTTAAAGTCTCCGATCAATTATCTACGTTATTGGATTTTGTTTCCGCCAGCCCAAGCGGTGTATATAATGTTTCAACGGGAATCTGGAGCGCGGGTACAATTGCTGCCGGAGACTCTTCAACTTTAACTATAAAAGCTAAGGCTGATTTTAATAATAGTTCAACATTAACATATGATTTAGGCGCCGCTAAAGAGTTTAATCTGTTTGTTCTGGATACCTTAATTCAACCTTCTGCCGATACCGAAGGGAAGGTAGCTGTCGGGGGATATGCCGACTTAAGGAACTACAGCGTAGGCGACAAATTAGCTTCACATTCAGGGAATGTACTGGTTGTTGGTAATCATTTAACATTTATTTCCGGAAGTGTTAACAGCGGTAAAGCGGTTTATCAGAATTTTATAACCACTACAACCGGGTTTACCACAGAAGACGGAATTGTGAAAGACTCCGTGATTGATTTTGAACAGGCAAGAGTGCTGCTACAGAACTTATCAAATCAGTTATCCGCTGTAGTCAGCACTGATACGGTTAAAGATGCATATAACCATGTTGAACTTGTCGGCAGAAAGACTGATGTAAACATATTTAATGTGGATGGCTCCTTAGTTTCAAGTGCAAATAATTTTACGATTAATGTTCCAAGCGGTTCTACAGCTATTGTTAATATTTCGGGTAATGTTGTTTCAATGAGCGGCGGATTCAGCGTTGCGGGAACAACTAAGGACAAAGTGCTTCTTAATTTTTATGAAGCGGATACTTTGAAACTGTCATACGTTAATATTACCGCTGCAATTTTAGCGCCCTATGCAGTATTGAATTTCCCTTCAGGTGTTGTTACCGGGCAGGTTATTGTACGTTGTTTCTTCGGTGCAGGACAGATGAACCTGAACTTGTTTACAGGAACTGTAAACAGTAATGTTAACATTGTTAATTTTGCTTCTCTTGTTTCTGCCTGCCAGGCAAGCATGCAGGGCATTGTAAGCAATGTGCCTTATTCAAAAGCGATGGTTGCAAACAGCAATTCAGGCACTACAACCGGTGTTGTAAGAGAAAGCAGTACTCCGAAAGAATTTGCTTTATCGCAAAACTATCCTAACCCGTTCAATCCTTCTACAGTAATAAAATATCAAATCCCCAAAGATGGTTTTGTTATAGTCAAAGTTTACGATTTGATTGGCCGCGAAGTAGCCACATTGGTAAACGGCTACAAATCAGCCGGGAACTATTCGGTAAACTTTAATGCATCAAAGCTTGCCAGCGGAATGTACATTTATCAATTACGGTCAAATAGTATGGTATCAACTAAGAAGATGCTGCTGATAAAATAGTACCTCTGGAATGAGTTAACTTCTTAATAATTATTTATGGCGTGCAAAAAAATGCGCGCCTTTTTTATTGATATTTTACGGGTAAGATGGTAATTTTTATTAGCACTTATTTTGAATTATCAATATCGTAAAAGTCTCAATAAGTTTTACTACAGCTAAAAGTGAAAAAATATTTTTAAGGGTGAAAGCATAAAAATTTCTTAATATAATTATCAGCACAAGCAATATTTTTATAAATATTAAGGGGCTAATCAAATCAGTGGAGATCTTATGATAAAAAAAATACTATTCCTTCTCACATTATTTTGTGCAGCTGTAGTTGCGCAGCAATCAAATAATCCGCAGCAAACTATTAACAAAGCAGACAAAAGTTTTTTTATTGAGAATAAAGGGCAGTGGAATCCTGAAGTGAAATATCTTGCCCGCATAGGCGGTATGAATGCCTGGATTACTAACTCCGGTGTTGTATATGATTATTATAAGATTAACAGAAGTGTTGATAACGCCAAAACGCTAAAAATGAATTTCACTGAAAAGAGAGATTATGAGAATAAGAATACTACCATACAGGGCCATGTTGTAAAATTGCAGTTGGTTAATAGCGAAAATAATATTACCGGAGTTGGCAATAGTCAGCATGAAGGATATTACAATTACTTTATCGGCAATGACCAAAGTAAATGGGCAAGCAATGTGCCTTTATATGATAATGTAGAGATTCAGGGCGTTTATAAAAGTATAGATGTGAAATACTACTACGACAATGGGATGTTACGATATGATTATAAAGCCAAACCGGGAGCAGACATTTCCCAGATAAAATTTAAGTTCGAAGGACAGGACGGAATTAGTATCAATGCAAATGGAGAGCTTGTTTTAAAAACAAGCATAGGCGAAGTAACTAATGGCAAAATATATGCCTACCAGGTAGAAAACGGGGCGCAAAAAGAAGTTCAGTGTAAATTTGAACAGAAAACAGACGGAACAATAGGCTTAAATGCAGAAAGTTATGATGCAAAGAAAGAACTTATAATTGATCCTTTAGTTTATTCTACTTTCATTGGAGGGGAATTTACAGATTATAGCTACTCAATAGCATTAGATTCAATTGGGAATACATACATAACCGGACAGACTTTCTCTGTACGATATCCTGTGACTATCGGGGCATATGAAACTAGCGGTAGCAATGATAATAATACAGGTAATGCATTTGTAACAAAAATTGATACTTCCGGGAAAAACTTAATTTATTCAACTTATCTTGGAGGAACAAATGTAAATGCACAAAGCAATTCCATTGCAGTTGATCATTATGGTAACGCTTATATAACAGGGACTTCAGGCAGTGGATATCCCACAACTGCAGGCGTTTATCTTAATAATGGAAATGGTGTCTTCATTACAAAATTAAATTCTTCAGGTAACAGTTTGGCTTATTCAACATACATTGGTAGTGGTTATGGAAATGCAATTGCAATAGACAATAATAGTAATACATATATAACCGGTCTATCATATTCTGGATATCCGACGACACCTGGTGCTTTTCAGACCAAATTTGGAGGTGGTCCAGAAGGCATGGCCGATGTAATAGTTACTAAATTGAATCCACAAGGAACAAGTTTATTATACTCGACCTATATCGGAAGTGGGTATAATGAGGAAGGAAAGTCTATTGCTGTTGACAAAGACGGAGAGGCTTATATTACAGGTTTTGCATCATCTACATATTATCCGACTACAACTGGGGCATATAAGACATCTGGTGGCGGTTCATTCATAACAAAATTAGATGCAAATGGAAGTAAACTAGTTTATTCAACTTTCATTGGTAATGGTTATGCTACAGCAATAGCTATTGATACTAATAATAATGCATATATAACTGGTAGGACTGATGATTCAAATTTCCCAACTACTCAAGGAGTTTATCAATCTAATCTGAATGGTGTTTACAATACGTTTATAACCAAATTAAACAATCTAGGATCGAGTTTGATATATTCAACTTATCTTGGGGGTAGTAATATGGACTTATGTACTTCTATTGCTCTTGATAAAAGTAACAATGTTTATATAACAGGCTATACTGAATCTAAAAATTATCCAATAACAAAGGATGCCTTCAAAACTAGTCTGGATATGATAGAAATGAATAATGGATTTATTTCCATGCTAAACACTAACGGTACATTTTTAATTTACTCCTCTCTTATTGATGGTCAAGGACAAGGTCTAGTTGCTGATAAAAGCGGAGATATTTTAATCACTGGGTATGCAGGTACTACTTATCTAAATATCTTGGACAAATATAATACTACAATGAGTGGGTTATATGCAGACGCATTTGTCACAAAAATAACTGTACCGCAAGTATATATACCTGCCAAGGTATTAAATATAAATCCAATCAATT
>JARLHB010000360.1 GCA_031292465.1 Ignavibacteriaceae bacterium | reverse complement strand
TCTTCAGTTTCCGTATCCATATTAATAAACCTGAATGAACCGCCCGGGCCGGTTGATTTTGTAAGGTACGGAAGTGATTTATGAAATGATTCATAAGTCAAAGTATTTTGTTTTATTACTCTCAATTTAAAAACCTTGCTGCTTTTGCCTGGTAAGAAAATAATTCTTCGTAATTTCTAATAAAACGATCCAATTCTTCCGGATCCCTGAATCTTAAAAACTCAGCTTCTGCAAGATTTAATTCTAAATTTGCATCCCAGTAAGAATTCCCTATTTGTAATTTCTGTGTCATATAATCGGCCAGGTGGACAATAGATGCTAAAACCTTATTTAAAGACGAACTATTAGGATTATGATGGTTTAGAATAACATCACATAGAATCTCCGGGAAATTCCACTTCTCGGCAAGAAAGTTTCCAATCTCCTGGTGATTCATTCCTAACGTTTCATATTCTGCTTCAATAAAACTGATATTATTTTCTGTAACCATTTTATGTATCTCAATAAAATGAGGATGAAAATATTTATGAATAACTGTAATACCCATATCATGAAGAAAACCGGCAACAAAGGCTTCGCCGCTATTTGGGAAGTCTAAGTCTTCGGATAGCCTTTTGGCAGCGCTCCCAGTAAGATAAGAATGAAGCCAGAATTCTTTCTGGTCAAGGTATTTATCCGTTTTGTTCTTAAATGACTCTGCCATAGATAATACAGATATAATATTTTTAAGCTCTGTAAACCCGAGGACCATAATTGCAAAATCTATTGATGTTACTTTCCTTTGCAAGCCATAGAGCGGAGAATTGGCAATAGTTAATATCTTTGTAACAAGTCCCTGATCTTTTGATATTACGCTGGTTACAACTGAAACGCTGGCGGCAGGATTGTTTAATAATTCCATTGCTTCGGTCATTGCCTTGGGAATTGGGGACAGATTATAAATGTTGGCTAAGACTAATTCAGTCTTTTCTCTTCTTTGTTGTATAGTTGATGCTAACTTTAACATACTTTTTTCTTAATCTAAAATGTTAACGAATCGAGTTGATTTTTAAATAATTCTTCATGACTGTCTATAAACTTGTTTAAATTGCTCTCATTACCAAACTTCAGTATTTCAATTACATTTACATCCAGCTGTATATTTTCATCCCAGTAAAAACATCCTATGCCCAGCCTCTGTGTCATGTAATCAGCAAGATGCACAATTGAAGCCAGAACCTTATTCTCTTCAAGGGCAGACGGACAATGATGGTTTGCTATAGTCTCTCCAAGGCTTTCCGGAAGATTCCAGCGATTTGCTAATAACTGGCCGATTTCCTGGTGTGTTAGTCCTAAAGTCTGCTCTTCAGCTTTTAAATATCTCATCTCCTGAGAGTCTACAAGACTGCAAATATTGTTAAACTCCTGATAAAAATATCTTTGAATAATAGTGATACCTAAATCATGCAGCAGCCCTGCTGTAAAAACTTCACCCGTTCTTTGATATCTAAGTTCATCAGCAATTCTTTTGGCTGCACTTGCGGTCATCAAAGAGTGAATCCAGTAAGAAGCATTATCCCAGTTCTTACCATCGTTTCTTTTAAATGCTTCAATCATTGAAAGAGCCATCACAATATTTTTTATGTGGTCAAAGCCCAAAATAACAATTGCAAATTCTATGGTAGAAACCCGTCTCGGAATTCCATACAACGGTGAATTTGCAACAGCTAATATCTTTGCAACAAGCCCCTGATCCTTATTTATAACTTTTCCAAGATCCGCAGCGCTTGTAAGCGGATTGGTTAATAACTTGGAAACCTCTAACATTACAACCGGCATTGAAGGCAGGTTCCTGATGCTTGACAGCAGTTTAATAAAAGTCTTCTTTTCTGGTAAACTTTCAGCCATAATTTTATTCATTTATATATGCCAGTTTTAATTTAAGCATGTCAATTATTCTGGAATGCACCTGTGAAACTCTTGAAACAGTAATGTTCAACATTTTAGAAATTTCTTTGTAATTCAAATTTTCAAAGTAGTATAAATTTATTATAAGCCTGTCCCGTTCATCAAGATCTTTTATTGCGTTAATTAAAAGTTCTTTAGCTTCATTTTTTTCTGCAGTTACATCCGGTATTTCAGAATCATCGGGAATTACTTCGTATAAGAGATAACCATCATCATCATCAACCGGGCTGTTAAGGGAAACATTGGAATACATTGTCTTACCCTGCATTTCGGACATAACCGGGCGGGGTTTTATTTGAAGTTTTCTTAGCTCATCAATGATCTTTCCCCTTATTCGCTGAATTGCATATGTTTCAAACTTGGTGCCGTATTGAGGATCAAAACGGTCTATGGCTTCACTTAAACCTTCAACTCCAAACTGGAAATAATCCCGGTCATCCAGGATATCCAAATTTATAAATTTTGAATTATGTATTACATAATGGACTAATTTTATGTAGTTTAATATAATCTGCTTTTTAAGGCTGGCAGTTGGAGCAGATTTAAACTCGGTCCATAAGTTTGCATTATTCATATACATTATTTCCTATGATTATTTTCTATTACATCGTTTTGTTTATCTGCCGACACTTTATTAACTGCTTTAATAAACATTATAACTATTATACTTAGCAATACAGTTAGTGAAACAAAGATTATAAAAGACCGAAATAGTACATCCTGAACCGGCAATCCCATGCGGCTGAAGAATATTATTCCTAAGCAAAAGACCAGGAGACCAACTTGTAAAACTATTTTATTCATATTTTCAGGTTATTTTTTCAATGGAAATCCCAAATTCTATACCAGAAAAGAAGGATTTGGCAGATACGATTAATTTGGTTTATTGCGTTTTTTAAGAGGTATTTGGAAGTAAGATAAATTAGGATTGTTGAATATTAGCCATATGAGCGAATTCGTATAAATTTTCTGAAACGGACATAATCTGAAGGCACACTGCAGATAATGGAGAATGTTTTAAGATTGGTTTCTGGGCCATAATTGTTTCCCCTACGGCCTGATCAAATGTTATGGTTCCAAGCAGATTCAATTTCTCATTCAAAAAGTGCCCGGCTGCAGTTGTTAAATTACTAAATGCTGTTTTACCTTCATCTTCATTGCTGCATTTGTTCACTAATACTGTCTTCTTTCCTTTATAGTTATGGGCATTCAACAGCTTTAACATTACATAGCCGTCCATCACGGCAGTAGGTTCAGGAGTGGTGACAATAATATTTATATCAACTTTAGTAAGAATTGAGAAAATCTCTTCCGTGGCGCCCGATCCCGTATCAATAAAGATGAAATCATATTCCGAATAAACTTTTTGTAGTTGATTAAAGAAGTATATGATTGATTCACTTTTTACACGCGGATAACTTAATCTGCCTGAATCTCCAAAAATAAAATGCAGATTTGGTTCATATTCTATAATAGTTTCACCAAGAAGGTTCTTACCGGAAAAAAAATCAAAGATTGTCTTTTCCGGTATCTCATTAAACATAATGTTTGCATTAGAAAGATTTTGATCCAGATCTATAAATAATATTTTATACTGCTTAGATAAAGCGTGGGCAATATTAAGCGAAAGGAAAGTTTTTCCCGTTCCCCCTTTTCCTGAAGTAAAAGCAAAGACTTTAGAATCGCCACCTTTGCCAGGCGCAGTAGTAAACCGGCTTAACTCCAGGACTCTTTCTGCCTGACCAAACATTAGTTATACTTTCCAGTATATACCATATTTGCAATAAATTCCGGATCTGCCGAAATGATATCATCCGGAATAACCTGTCCGTTTGAAAGGAATGAAACCGGGACGTCAAAGTTCGTTACTATATTTAAAATATTTCCAAATGTTACTGCTTCGTCTATTTTTGTAAAAATAACCGAATTATAATTAAACAATTTAAATTTGTCTGCTACATCATATAAATTTTTAGTTGTACCTGTAGAACTTAGTACAAGATAAGTGTCATCTACTTTTGCTGCAGAAAGGAATTCTTTTGTCTTTTCTAATTGATCAATATTTTTTTGACTGCGGCCTGCCGTATCGATAAAAATAATATCTTTTTTCTTAAATGAGTTAATCAATTTGGGAATATCGGATGGTTCATAAGCAACAAGCATTTCTATATTGCTTATTTCCGAAAATATTCTAAGCTGGTCAAGTGCGCCAAGCCTGTATGTGTCAATTGATATTAATCCTACGTCAAGATTATGCAATATTTTAGAAATAACAGCAAGCTTTGCAATACAAGTTGTTTTTCCAACTCCTGTAGGCCCGACTAAGGCTACCTTCATTGGCCTGCCTGTCTTTTTCACTTCGAATTTAGCTGTTGAAATTAACGATTCAATACTGGAAAGGACATAACTGTCTATATTAGTAGGATGAAGAAAATTTTTATATTTTTTTAACTGGTTAAGGATTGAAGAAATAATAGGTTTTTGAACTTCCCTGTTTAAAAGCGTATCAACAATTTCTTTCAATTCTTTATCAATATTAACTTCTGATTTAACCACTGCATCAGAATAAGCTGCCTTTTCTTCATTCCGGTTTAGAGAGGTGTTTTTTGAAACTGGATTAATGAATATTTTATCTGAAAGTTTCTGTATTTCGTTTGGATAATTATTTTCCAGGCCTTCTAAATTATTGCTGCCGCCTTTTTGGGTATATTCTAAGATACTCTCTTCCTCTTCAATACCGGCGGTGAGCTCAAACATACGGTTGGAGCCGCCTTCATTATTTCCGTAAAGTACCCGCGTGCCAAGAATTACTGCGTCACTCCCTAACTCTTGTTTCATTTGCATTGAAGCTTGTTTTAATGTTGGTGCAATAAATTTTTTAATTTGCATTTGACACCTCTATTTTATCTATGAATTCTATTTCTATATTAGACGGCAACTCAGAATATGATAGTACCGAAACATCCGGGAAAGATGAATTAATTAACCTGTAAAAATACGGCCTGATGGTAGCCGAAGTAATAATTATCGGCATATACCCAAGCATTCTGAATTTTTCCACATAGATGTTTATTACTCCGTTTAATTCTTTCAATATAGCGGGGCTTAATCCTAATGTTTGAATAGCTTCTTTTTGATTCTGTAATGCTTTGGTAATAAAAATTTCCATTTCTTCTCCTAAAGAAACGGCATGAATCACTCCGTTATTATCTTTATACAAATTAGCCAGAGTATCACCTATAGAATGGCGTACATATTCCGTAAGCACATCTATATTTTTGGTAACCTTTGAATAGTCTATTAATGCTTCCAGTATTTGAACAAGGTCTTTTATCGGAATAAATTCTTTAAGCAGGTTTTGTAGAACTTTCTGAATTGTACCTAAAGACAACGAATCTGCATTTATATCTTCTATTACAGCAGGATATTCTTTTTTCAAATTCTCAAGCAGCTGCTTAACAGCCTGCCGGGTAAGGATTTTATCAAAATTCTTCTTTAATGTTTCCTGCAGATGTGTTGAGAGTACAGACATGCTGTCAACAACAGTATAGCCTAATAATTCAGCTTTATCTTTTTCATCGCGGGTAATCCAATAACTAACCAGGTTAAATGCGGGATCTTTTGTCGATATTCCATTAAGCGGTTCTATTGTTCCGCCGGGATTCATTGCAAGGAACCTGTCAGTATAAATTTCGTAGGCAGCAATTATATTTCCCTTAATTTTTATTATATATTCATTCGGCTCAAGCTGCAGATTATCCCTTACTCTTACTGGTGGAATCAATACTCCATATTCGAGCGCAATGTATTTTCTGGTAGATGATATTTTTTGGAATAAATTTCCGCCCTGTTTTTCATCTACAAGGCTGATTAATCCATAACCTATTTCAATTTCAACCGGGTCTACCTGTAAATACTGTTCCACTTTTTCTTCAACCGGGGCCGTTTCAACTTGCTGAGGTTCAAGGGATGACTTAGCTTCAGCTTTCTTTTTCCGTCCAATATAAGCGCCGGTTCCCAAAAGTATTCCCAGCAGTAAAAATGGTATTGCAGGCATACCGGGAACTAAAGCAAACATAGAAATAGCAGTGCCAACCGTGCCAAGCACCCTGGGATTGGAAAGCAATTGCTTTTTCATCTGAACATCTAAGGCTGTTCCCGATGCACTTCTTGTTACAACCAAACCGGCCGCAGTGGAAATTAAAAGAGCCGGTATTTGCGAAACTAAACCATCACCGATGGTTAATATTGTGTAATTGTGCAAAGCATCGGTAAATGACATGCCTTTACTTGCAACTCCAATTATAAAGCCGCCGATTATATTAATGCCGTTTATTAATAACCCGGCAATTGCATCTCCTTTAACAAACTTGCTTGCACCGTCCATTGCGCCGTAAAATTCAGCTTCCCGGGCAATATTTTCTCTTCTGGTTTTGGCTTCAGATTCATTTATAAGGCCGGTATTTAAATCGGCATCTATGGCCATTTGCTTACCCGGCATAGCATCCAAGGTAAAGCGGGCTGCAACTTCTGAAATTCTACCGGAACCTTTAATAATAACTATAAATTGTATGATAACCAGAATAATAAATATTATAAAACCAACTACGTAATTTCCGCCGACTACAAAAGCTCCGAAAGTTTCAATTACTTTTCCTGCATAGCCGTCTATTAAAACCAGCCTTGTTGAATTTATATTAAGCGTTAATCTGAAAAGCGTTAAGACGAGCAGTAATCCTGGAAACACTGAAATATCAAGCGGAGACTGGATATATAAAGAAACAATAAGTATCAATACGGACAAAGTGATATTAATAGCCAAAAAGAAATCCAATAATACCGCAGGCAGCGGTATTATCATTAGTCCCAGCATAAAAATAAGGGCAAATGCCAGAAGGATATCTGTATTTTTTCCTAATAATTTCAAATTAAACTATCGATTTTTTCTTTTTAGTGTTTTTTAACTTAAAAATATACGCCAATATTTGTGCCACAGCCTTAAATAGTTTAGCCGGTATCTCGTCGCCTATATTACAATACTTATATAATGCCCGCGCTAATTGCACATCCTCATGAATTGGCACCCCGTTTTCCGCTGCAATTGCTTTTATTCTCTGTGCAAGTTCGTCCATGCCTTTGGCTAAAACTTTGGGAGCAGAATCTTTTTGTACATTATATCTTAAAGCAACCGCATAGTGTGTAGGATTGGTTATAATCACATCTGCATTTGGAACATCCTTCATCATACGGTTTTTAGCAGATTGAAATTGCAGCCTTCTAATCCGGGCCTTTATTTGAGGATCGCCTTCCGTTTGTTTATTTTCTTCTTTTACTTCCTGCTTGGTCATCATAAGTTCTTTTTTAAATTTAAACCTTTGATAGATGAAATCGACCGCCGCAATTAAAGCATATACCAGCACTATTTTCCACAGTAATGTATATGCTGATTCAACCATATAGTTAACTACTTCCGGTATTGTTAACTCTGCAAGCATGGAAGCATTTGATATTAACTGGGAAAGCACACTATACGTAAACCCGCCAATTATAACAAGTTTAGCCAATGATTTTGCAACTTCTAACAGGGAACGGGTGGAGATGAATATTCTTTTTAATCCATTCAATGGATTAAATTTATTCATGGAAGGCACCATCGATTTTACGGTAAATTTAAAACCTACCTGGGCTATATTAACAATTAAAGCCACAGCTACAAGGGCGCCAAATACAGGCGCAAGAGTTACTAACAAAAAATATAAGCACTCTTTTGCAAAATCCTGAACAAAATCTTTATTAACATTAACAGTATCTAACGAATTAAAAATTTTAATGCTAAAATCCGCCAGGCGGGTACCAATATACTTTTGTGTAAAAAAAATCATCAGCAGCCCGGTGGTAAAAATGGCCAGTGAGTTTATCTCAACACTTTTAGCAACTTTTCCTTCATCCCTGGAATCGTTTAGCCTTTTACCGGTCGCTTGCTCGGTTTTTTCTTGTCCGTCCATTTCAGGCATAACTATTGGCCCATAGCTTTTATTAGTGTATACATATTGTCTTCATATCCCTTTAACAGATATTTTATTACATAGAGGTATATAGGCACCATAGAGATAAGCATTACAAAACCTACGCCAATTACTAACGGTTGGGAAACAAAAAAGACCTGCATTTGCGGTATCACCTTCCCTATTATACCTTCAGCTATATGGATAAGGAAATAGGAAACAATAATTGGTGAAGCTATTTTAAAAGCTATTATAAATACTGTACCGGAGTATTTTATTAAAAGTTGATAAACCGGTTCATTTAATGTGAACTTACCTAAATGGAAAACCGAGAATGAATACACTAATCCGCTTATAATATAATGATGGCCATTTATTAATAGGAAAATCAATAACGAAGCATAATAAAGTATATTACCGATAACATTTTCACTTGCATTATCTATCGGATTAAATACTTCCGCCATAGAAAGCCCCATATCAAATCCTATTAATGTTCCAGCGTAAGAAACACCGTAAAAGACAAAATTCATCATAAAGCCCAGAATCAGTCCATTAATAATTTCTTTTACAGCGTTGGTAAATAACCAGGCAATACTAAGTTCTACAGTAATTTGAGATTTATCTATACTTAAAAAAACTATATATGAAATAATCAGCGCTAAAATTACTTTTACCAGTGAGGGTATTGACTGATGGCCGTATATTGGAGAGGCAACAAAAGCTGCAATTATTCTGAAAAAGATTAATAGTACAATAATAAAATCAGCTATTGGAATGTTTATCATTTTAGCACTGTTGTAAACATCGTTAACATTTTTACCGTAAAGGATACAATTTTATCAATTATCCATGGAAGTAAAAAAATAAGTGTAATAGCGGTGGCTAATATTTTAGGCACGAATGTTAAGGTCGCTTCCTGTATAGAAGTGGCCGCCTGAAAGATAGAAACAAAAATACCAACTATAAGCGATACCCCGAGTATGGGGAGCAGTATTATAAAAGTAGTGTAAAATACTTCTTTCATAACTTCTATTACAATTTCTTCGGTCATCTACGAAAAACTCCTTACAACTGAGCCTATTATCAAGTGCCAGCCGTCTATCAAAATGAATAATAATATCTTAAATGGTAATGAGATCATAGAAGGAGGAAGCATCATCATACCCATAGACATCAAGATGCTTGCTACAATTAAATCTATCATTAAAAACGGAATGAAAAGGAAAAATCCTATTATAAATCCGGCTCTAAGCTCACTTAAAACAAAAGCAGGAACTACCACGTAGGTAGGAAGATCATTCCTGTCATTAGGACGGCTTAAATTTGCCAGCCCAATAAATAATTCCAGATCATCATTTCTTACATTTCTGAACATAAATTCTCTAACAGGCTGTATGCCTTTATCGTAAGCTTCTGCCGGCGTAATTTGATTACTCATAAGAGGTTTTAACGCAATGTCGTTTACTTTACTCCATGTCGGCGCCATTATAAAGAAGGTTATAAATAGTGCGATACCTGCTACCAGCTGGCTCGGCGGCATCTGCGGCGTTCCGATGGCAGTCTTTAGGAAATGAAAAACAATAATTATGCGTAAATACGCAGTTGTCATTATCATTAACGAAGGTGCTAATGACAGTATTGTTAATAAGAAAAGTATTTGTAGTGTAACAGAAACATCGCCGGGATTATTGGATGTACCGACATTAATACCAATTTTAGGAAATGGAATTGAAGTTGCCTGTTGTGCATTCGTTAAAGAGACACCGGATAATACGACAAGTAAAAGTATAATAGGTAATAATTTCTTCATTTTATGCCAAGGTTCTTTTTTAAAATATCAATCAGGTTATTCTCGTTTTTAGGCACATATGCTGTTTCTTCAACTTCAACTGTTCGTTCAAGTTCTTTTAACATTGTTATTGAGTTTTCACTAACTCCCAGTACTAAAAGCTTATTATCAACTTTAACTATTGATATAAACTTCTTAGGCATAATCATTTGAGTGCTTAAAACTTTTATAGGTACCAAACCTGCTTTGTTACCCTTAAAAGAGGCGCCGTATTTTTTTATGAATACCAGCACTCCATATAAGAGTCCCACAATAATTATCAGAGGTATAAAAGCTTTAACTATATCCAGAAAAGACATTATACAGCTCCTTTTAACCGGTTATTAGCCTCGTTTAGGTTTGTAATTCTTATTCCAAAATGTTTATCGATTACAACGACTTCGCCTTCGGCTATTTTTTTATTGTTCACATATATATCAACCGGTTCGCTTGCAAGTTTATCCAGCTCAATTACATATCCTCTTTCAAGCTCAAGAACTTCCTTAATCTGCATTTGAGTTCTACCAAGTTCGATATAAACATTTAATTGAAGGTCCTTCAGAAAAGTTAATTTTTCACTAGAGCCGGCTGCTTTAATCTTAGAATCATCAAATTCCTCAAACTCGGCAATATCGGCACGGACCTTAGAGTTCTCCCTATTGCCCTCGGCGCCGGAAAATATTTGATCATCCGAATCCGATTCTATATCTGGAGTAAGGTTATTATTATCTTCTGCCATTTTCCTTCCTTATTCTGGTTTATTATTCTGTTCAACTTTTCTAGTAATTTTTATTGACTTATGCTTGTTTGATACGCCTGCGCGGCCATAAAAAAGTAATTTATTCCCGACCTTTACGGGGTGTTCGTCTGCAATCGAGTTTTCAAGTAATATTATATCTCCCTTTTCCAATTCAAATAAATTATTAAGCGAAATTTTTGCCTTGCCGAATTCAACTACTACAGGCAGGTAAGTACGGTATAAATTATTTGCAATTATTTCATCTGTAGTTATACCGCCGTGCTTTGTTGTCCTGATGGTTGACATTTTCTGGGTAGAAAGCTTTGTTAATATCTTGTCAAAGGCAAACGTGGCAAAGCAAAGATTCATCATATAAGATTGTTCGCCAATAATAATTTCAAAGGAAATAAGTAAAACAGATTCACTTTGTGATGTTATTTGCGCAAAATCTATATCTGACTCAAACCTTTCTAATTTGAAATCCAGGTCATCAACAATCTGCCATGATTTTCTAAGATCAAGCATTACTCTTTCTACAATAACAGCAATTACTTTTTGTTCAATAGGCGTAATAACGTTTGCCTGTTTTGAACCGTTCCCGTTGCCTCCTAGAAGCCTGTCAACAAGCATCAAAGCAAGATCCAGGTTAAATTCAAGAATCCCTTTTATATCTGTATTTCTTATATCAAAAGTATAAAGGCACGCCGGGTTCGAAACAGAAAGTATGTATTCGGAATAATATATCTGGTCTATTGAAGTAACATTTATATTAACTATAGTTTGAAGCTTTGAGACCAAAAACGAAGCAAAGCTTTCAGCAAAATTTTCGTTAATATTCCTTATCGTTCTAAGCTGATTTTTCGAGATCCTGTTAGGAAGGCGAAAATCAAAAAGAATTGCTTCTTTTTCAGTACCCTGTGTGGGTGCTTGTTCTTCTCCGCTTTTAACTTTATTAAGAAGCTGGTCTATTTCCTGCTGAGATAATACTTCTGCCATAATTATTGAATAATATATTTACTGAAATATATAGTGTTAGCTACTATAGTAGGCATACTCTTTTTCATCTTCGTTGTTATCTCTGTCTTAATAGTATCTCTGTAAGCCATATCATCTAACTGGCTTATACTTTTACTTGCCAGAGTAGAAATTATAATATCTTTAACCATTACTTCCCGCGCTTTAACTTCATTCAGCATTTCCGGTTTGCCTAAATCAATCCCTACTGAAGTAAGCAGCAGCCTTTTACCATCCGTATCGGCAGGGTTAACTATAATATCCTCAATAGGATAAATATTTTTACCCAATTCGACGGCTTGATTTTTCATTGCTGTGGAATCTACTTTAGCTCCGCTCTTAGAAAGTGCATTCTGGCTGTCATATTTTTTCAGAAGTATATTTGCTGTAACAAAGTATACTACTACCAACTGCACAATAAAGATCGGAATCCCGAATATGAGTATTTTGATGTTAAACGAAGATTTTGGAGCTCCCGGCCCTTTTTCTTCTATTTTAATTTGTTCTAAAGTTTCTTCTTGTTCCGGCATAGTGTTTTTTCAATTTTTTCCTAATGTTTCACAATTGATATGCCAACCTTTTGCTTCTCTATTTATTGAAAAATAATAATTTAACAGGGCGGGAAGTGGTTATTATTCTACACTTGGTTGATTTTTAACGACTTTTGAAATAATGAATAAGCCGGGGAAGAGTTTTTTTTAACCGGCTAACTCTTTATAATGAATTAATCAGTTGATTTATGTCTTATGAAGATGAGTTATAAAAAAGGAAAGGAGCCCCGAAATAACGGAGCTCCTTTTATTGAACCGAATATATTTGAAATTATCTTATAAGGTTTGTAATTACCTGCATCATAGAATCTGCTGTTGTAATAACTTTAGAATTTGCCTCAAAACCTCTCTGAGCAACAATCATTTTGGTAAATTCTGAAGAAAGATCAACATTAGATTGTTCCAAAGCGTCTGATTGGACTGTAGTACCGGAGGTTTCGCCAGGAGCTGCCACTACTGGTTCACCGGAGTTTGCAGCTACAGAGTACAAGTTATTACCTACGCTTGTTAACCCGTTGGTATTTGTAAAAGTAGCAACCATTAACTGGGCTAAAGTACTGGAATTACCATTTGAAAATACTCCAACAATATTACCATATTGGTCGATATTTATGTTGGAAAGTGTTGCGGCTGCCGAACCATTTTGAGATGTTGCAGCAACTTGTGATGTAAGTGAAGTTTGAGTTATTCCCGATGTACCGGAGCCAAAATCAAGTTTCATTTGTTGAGATTCCGAACCATTTGAAGGGGTAAAAGTAATAGTTGGTTCGGGAGGAGTGGTACTTATCTGGTTAGTTCCCTGGTATATACTTAAAATAGAACCGCTTGAGTTAAAATTTATTTTACCGCTTGATGGAGAATCTAAAGTTCCGTCTGCCTTTGGAATAGTTGCGGCCCAGGTCCATGTGCCATCATCAAGATGATCAAAAGTAAGTGTTAAAGTATGTGCATTACCAAGTGAATCATAAATTGTTTCCGCAGCAGTTATAGAAGATTCGGTTTCTCCTTTATTAATCGTTGTTGCTGTTGATGAACTTGCATCTAAGTTGGTTAATGATGCAAAATTCAAATCAAAATTTACATTACCCGATGCATCTTTAACAGTAAGACTATTTGTTGAACATTTATCACTGGAATCAAACGTTAATGCCTGAGTACCTGTATCAGCTGCATCTAAAGTAACCTGGGTAGCATTGGTTGAATCATAGACAGCATAATTAGCCGTCCATGCTCCGGTTGTGTCCTCTGTGTACCAGGTTCTAAGGGTATATTTAGTACCATCTTTTCCTGAAATAGTATCTTCATTGTAGGTTTTATTAGTATTAGCAGTATCAGTCGCATCATACGCTGTTGTAGGATAAGTTTGAGCACTAGTAGGAACTTCCTTTTTCAAATTACCTGTTAATGCCGAAATACTAGTTCTTATTGTTGGCGAACTGCTTTGTAAGTTGCCGCTCCAGGAAACAGAAGTAGATTTTATAGCCGGTAATTTTAAGCTTTTATCAATTTTAATATCCTGAATACCTGTCGAAATTTCGCCGGCACCATTTGCAACCTTACCCTGAACAACTGCACCGCTTGAATCTACTAATTTACCATCTGAATCGAATGTAAATGCGCCTGCGCGTGAGTAGTATGTCGATCCGTTACTCTTTAGTATAAACATACCGTTGCCCTTAAGAGCCAAGTCTGTGGATGAATTGGTGGTTTCGGTAGTACCCTGGCTCCAGTCTCTGTCTATGGAATTAACTTTCATTCCAAGGCCTATCTGGAAACTGTTTGTACCGCCTGTAGTAGAAGTAGCGTTTGTACCGGATCTGATTAAATTATTAAAAGTATCGCTGAATGTGACTCTGGAACTTTTATAACCGATGGTATCGACATTGGAAATATTATCGCCAATTACGTCCATCATTGTTTGTAAGTTTTGTAAACCGGATACACCGGAAAAGAGTGAATTAGAGAGTGCCATTGTTAACCTCCATGGATTTATATAGATGATTCGACGTCAGTCAGTCGGTCGAATCCAGAGCGTCCAAAAAAGGTCCCGCTCTGATTATTTATTAAGATTTATTTATGCAAAAACTACGCTGTCTATATTTGTAAAGACATTTTCCGAACTTTCATTAACCGGCATTGCTGTTACAACAGTCCGGTTTGGTATATTGACTATAAAAGCCGTATCATTCACCATAACCAAAGAATCTTTAGAACCTTTCTGTTCTGCTTTTGATACTGCATCCGAAATTTTACTTATATCTGTGTCATTTAACTGAATGTTCCTGTTTTCCAATCTTTTTAATGCGTGACTTGAAAACTTAATTTTTTCAAGCTCCTGCTGAAAAATTGAACTAAAACTGTCATCTCCAGACTGAACTTTACTGCTATTAAGATCTCCGCCCTGCGTTATTGGAATAAACGGAACACTAATTCCATTTATTTCAGCCATTAATTACCTCCGCTTGTAGAAGAACCCATAATTTCAAGAACATCCGAAAGGTTATAATCCGACCCATCAATTGTAAATGTTGTACCAGAGCTTGTATAATTTACTGCTTCAATGGTACCTTGCTTAAACAAAGATGTTGTCAAACTGGTTCCGCTTGAATTTGTTGCGGATACAGAAAATGTATATGTACCTTCCGGTAATGTACTACCACTATTATCGGTAAAATCCCAGGAAAGTTTATTGTCGCCGGCAGTTGTTGATAATCCGGTCATAGTTCTTACAACTGATCCGGAGCTATTTGTAATGTTTAGTGTAACATCCGACGCTGTACTTGGCAATGTGTACCCTATTTCGGCAGAACTTTGTCCGCTATATGTAACAGTACTTGATGTAACTTTTACATCTTTTCCAATCAGGTTGGAAGCTAATGTGTTATTTATTGACTGTGTTAACGTATAATTTGCATTAATACTTGTATTCAGGTTATCATTCATGTTTTGCAATTCTTCAAGAGAACTGAATTGTGCCAATTCCGCAACGTACTGGGTACCATCCATTGGATTCAAGGGATCCTGATTTTTCATCTGGGCTATTAACAACTTTAAAAAATCATTCTTACTTACAGTTGTATTTGAACTGCTTGTTGTACTTGCACTGCTTGTTGCCGCAGTGCTTGTGGAATCAGTTACTGTAGTGGACATTTGACACTCCTGTTATACTAAATATTCATAAGTATTATAGCCCAAACTTTTAGCAGTTGACAAGCTTACGCTGTCTTCCATTATTTTACTGCCTGAAGAATAGCCTGATTTCTTTTTTTGATTAAACGGCTGATAAGATTTTTGCTCACCGCTGGAAACATTAACAGATAAAGAACTTAAGTGCATTCCATTTGAACTGAGTGAATTTGTAAGTTCTAATGAATTATTTTGAACAATTTGTCTAACAGCTTCCGTATCAACTTCAACTTTAGCATTTACCAAATTGTTATCTACATCTACCGTAACCTTAATTTTCCCAAGGCTTTCCGGCTTTAACTGTAAAACGATGCTCTTTACGCTGTTTTGTTGTATTATATTGGATATTTCTTTTGTTATCTCTGTAATTTTTATTGTCTTTTCAGGTACATCGGCTGTGGTTGCCTGGCTTGCAAATTTTTCTTTTACAGAATCTGCGGCCTGGGAAAACAAATTGCCTGTAACCTGATCAAACACTTTTGAATCCGAGCCATTTTTACCATCAGAAGATTTGTTCTGCTGTTGATCTGAAGAATTATTGCTATGCTTAGTATTTAAAACCTGGCTGACTTCCTGAGTACCTGCTTTTACTTGCGCTGCATCTCCCGTCAATCCGGTTGAGGAATTATCTGATTGACCAATTGTAATTCCGGTTTGAGATATTTGATTATCTTTTACAGCAATATTTTTTGATACATCATCCGAAACTGCCTGAGTGCTTCCATCAGTACTCATTACCGAAGAATTATCTGCCTTAGAAAGATTACTAACAAATTCGGAATCAGCAGTGATGTTCTTTACTTCACCTTTAGGCTCAGTTGATGATGCGGCAGCGCTTACATTGGAAGTCTTTGCCATGGTAAATGTATCCGCTTTAGCAGATAGTGCATCAATATTTCCCTTTGAAGCAACTTCTGTTTTATCACTTGGGACTGGTAATTTGTAATTTTTTAATGCCACGTTTCCATCATCAGTGGGAATATTAGTTTTAACTAAATTAAGACTGACCTCTTGTGGTTTTGCAGCATTTGTATTTTGAACATCCGTAATTACAGTATTATTATTCAACTTAGAGCTGATAGTGACAACAACCATTTCATTATTATCAGAAGCATTTGCAGTAGCATTATTTAACAAATTACTATCATTGTTTTTACCGGCTGATTCATTAACATTACTGCCTATCGTATTGTTTTGATTTGTCCGGGCGCTTACAAAAAATGATTCCGCTGTATTTGCATTATTTGTAGGATTCTCATTTTTTATTGAACTTGTGTAATTACCGTAAACCTGGTCTGCACTTGCCTGTACATTCGCAAAAAATGATCCTGCTGTATTTACATTATTTATAGAATTATTAATTTCTGTTGCACTTGAATAATTATTAGTGCTATCAGAAACCTGTCTGAAATTAGTTTGTGCTTTTGTAAAAAATGATTCCGCTGTATTTGCAGAAT
>JARLHB010000359.1 GCA_031292465.1 Ignavibacteriaceae bacterium | reverse complement strand
TATCATCGCAGGGCCTGGCAGATGTTGAAGTAGTGTTGAATATAAAAAAAGGCTGGCACTTAAATGCTAATAAGCCGCTTGACAAGAATTTATCGCCGACTGTTCTATCATTTAAGGAAACAGCCGGTATACAGGTATTAAAGGTCACTTACCCGGAGCCGTCAATTGAAAAACTTCCGTTTTCAGAATCTCAGTTAGCCTTATATGAAGACAATGTAATTATTAAGATTCAACTAAAAGTAAATAAGAAAACAGGCAGTCAGCTGTTAAAATTGGAAGGTGAAGTAAAATATCAGCCCTGTAATAATGAAACATGCCTATTCCCTTCGGCAAAACCTTTCACAATAAATTTAAGTTCTAAAAAAGCTAAATAAATTTTAAAGGATAATATTTGTATTAAATATTATCCTTTCCTATTTCCATTAAAACGTCATCCATGCTTTTTGTACCGGTAAAAAAGGTTAACAGCTTTTGTAAAACATCGTCAACCACTGCATCAGGACAGGACGCGCCGCTTGTTAGTATAATATCTACAGGGCTTTTAGACGGAAGGAAATTCTCTGTCATTACCTCTACTTTTTTATTTAAATCGAAATGGCTGATTACATTATCCGAAATAATTTTTTCTGACGAAGAAACGAAATATGTCTTAAGTTTCCTTTCACATAATTCAACAATATGGGAGGTATTGCTGCTGTTATATCCGCCCACAACAACTGCAAAGTCGGCATCTTTTTCAAGCAGGCCGTATGTTGCTTCCTGGTTATCGTTAGTCGCATAGCAGAGTGTATCTTTTGTATCCGCAAAATGTTCCTTTAATTCATCCCCTCCAAATTTTTTCAACATTGTATTTTTAAGATAATCCGCAATAGCCTGTGTTTCTGCGGCAAGCATGGTAGTCTGGTTTACAACACCAATCCGGTTAAGATCTTTTTTCACATCAAAGCCCTTTGAATATTTGCCGCTAAAAAACGAGTAAAACTCGTCTTCGCTTTTTTCACCAAGAATAATAGAAGACAGGATTCGGGTTTCTTCAATATTTTTTACAATTACAACAGGCGCATTTCTTGAACTGTGTGAAAAAGTTGCGCGCGTTTCTTCATGTTTATACTTGCCGTGTACTATAACTGTATAATTATTTTCCCCAAGCTGGTATGATCTGTTCCAGACTTTCTCAACAAACGGACAGGTAGTGTTATACTTATAAGGATCAATACCTATTTCATTTAGTTTATTCTGTATCTCAATTGTAGTACCGAATGCAGGTATAATGACAATATCATTTTTGTTTAATTCATCCCAGCTTATAAGCTGCCTGCCGGAAGCATCCATAATAAATTTTACTCCCCGGCTCAACAACTCATTGTTAACACCCGGGTTATGTATCATTTCGCTTAGCAGGAATATCCGTTTACCTGGATTTTCCTCAACGGTTCTATATGATATTTCTATAGCGTTTTCAACCCCATAGCAAAACCCGAAATGGCGCGCTATATAAAACCTTACCGGGCCGAAATCTAATAATAGCGGGGAATAATCCGATTTCCTCGGATCATTCAGCTTTCTAACTTCTTTAATTTTGGTTATAAACGGACTCCTGTAGAAGCCCGGTATATTAAATTTCTTCATCCTTTTATAACAGCTTACTTAATTCAAAATTTATATGCTTAAAATTACAGAAATATTTAATGCTTTTTAAGTGCTTTGTACTTTTATCACATAAGCAGGGATTATTAACATTAAATGAAAGGTTTTAATCATCAAATATTTACGATTTGTCATTTATAAAATCCACAACAGCCATACTGTTATATAATTCTAAATGCCTATTATTGGTAACAAACTGGATTTACGCATAATTTTTGATAAAGTTTTTATTTCCATTCTTTTGTATATTTGCTGTCCTGAAAAGAGAAGAATATTATGGATTTATTAGAACGATTAAACAAATTAAAAGATAAATACGACAGGATAAACCAGCAGCTTGCCGACCCGTCATTTATGAATGAACGGGATAAAATCGTTAGCCTTAGCCGTGAAAGAAGCGAACTGGAAGATATAATTAAGGCTTATGATGAATATTCCGGAATATTAAACAATATCAGCGGCAATAAAGAAATTATTAATGCCGGATTAGATAAAGAATTGACGGAACTTGCGGAAACCGAGCTTAAAGAGCTGGAAACCCAAAAAGGAGAACTTGAAGATAAAATTAAGTATTTACTCCTTCCAAAGGATCCGAACGACAATAAGAACGTTATTATGGAAATTCGTGCCGGTACCGGCGGCGAAGAAGCTGCATTATTTGCAGGTGATTTATTCAGAATGTATTCCCGGTATGCCGAGAAAAAAGGTTTTAAAATTGAGCTGATTGACATAAGCGACACAGGGCGCAACGGAATAAAAGAAGCTGTTTTCTCGGTAAACGGCAATAGCGTTTTCAGCGAGCTTAAGTTTGAAAGCGGCGTGCATAGAGTACAAAGAGTGCCTGAAACTGAAGCAAACGGAAGAGTGCATACATCCGCAGCTTCGGTTGCAGTTCTTCCTGAGGTGGAAGAAGTACAGGTGGATATAAATCCGAATGACCTTCGTATAGACATCTTCAGATCCGGCGGCGCAGGCGGCCAAAATGTTAACAAAGTTGAAACTGCAGTACGCATTATACATATCCCCACCGGGATTGTTGTCCAATGCCAGGATGAAAGGTCTCAACTTAAAAACAGGCAGAAGGCAATGAAAGTTCTGGTTGCCAGGCTATACGATGCTAAGACAAAAGAACAGAATGCAGAAATTTCAGCTCAAAGAAAAACTATGGTCGGCAGCGGCGACAGAAGTGATAAAATCCGGACATATAACTATCCGCAAAACAGGGTTACAGACCACAGGATTGGTTTAACTCTTTATAACCTTTCAAATATTATGGAAGGTGATATGTCCGAATTAATTGAACAGTTAAAGCTTGCAGACAGAACGGAAAAACTTCAGGCCAGCACAGAGGTATAGCGATACTATTTTGCTTTTATAGTAATAAGGCTTATATCGTCTTCAAATTTTTCTTTAGTAAAATCGATAAAACTTGATTTAATGGGCTCAACAGGGTCATCTTCAGGTTTAATTGCCGCCATTGCCTCTTTTAATTTTTCCAGCCCGAATTGATTTCCGTTTGAATCTCTTGATTCTATTATTCCGTCCGTAACAAGAATAATAAGATCATCCTTATCCAGCTTCACGGTCATATCTTCATAATTACCCTGCTCGGCAAATCCCAGAAGCAGGCCTTTAGACCTGACAGTTTCAATTGAACCGGAAGCATTATTTTTGTAGATAATGGGCAAATCGCCTGCACCAGCATATTTGGCAATTTTCGTTTTCTTATTAATTGTTAATATGGATAAAGTAGCAAAGACTTCCGAAACTTTTGCATCCTGGTAAACCGACTTATTAACCTGCTGAAGTATCTGGCTCGGAGAGAACTCATTTATAGTCTGAAGTGCAACTCGTAAAGCACTTCGTACATACCCCGCATAAGCAAACGCAAAATACCATGCCCCCCATTTTTTGCCCATAACATCTCCAAGTACAACGGCCATATTATCTTCATCAAGAGGGAAATAGTCTATAAAGTCCCCGCCGGGTATTCCATGAAAAGGAATGTGCCAATGTTTAATATCAAATCCTGCAAATTCAGGTGAATTATCAGGAACAACTTTAATGCGGAGCGAATCAGCAGCCTGGTGAAGTTCAGTAACAATTTTCTGTCTTTCTTTACCCAGGCTTTTAATTATAGCGCTTACTTTTGCAACAACAACGCGTGGCCCGGCAGTCTTCAGTACATAGTCTGCAATTCCCAAGTCATAACCGTCTAAGATGTCTTTTTCTTCTCCCTTTGAAGTCAGGAACACAAAGGGAACAGACCTTAGATTATTGTCTGTTAGTAATAAACGCCTGAATTGAAATCCGTCAATATTAGGCATCATAATATCCGATACAATTATATCAGGTACATTAGCTCTGGCAAGTTTTAACCCATCTTCTGCGCTTGTCGCAATTTCACATTCGAAGCCTGCTTTGGACAAATTATACTGGAATAATTTAGCAAGCGAGTGATCATCATCTACAAGAAGTATTTTTGCAGTCTTCTGTGCAAAAGACTGCTCAAGATTTTTCTTAACGCCATAAACTTTATAAATCTCTGATCTTCTGATTAAGGTCTGAACCTTCAGAATAAGTTCGTTAACATCAAAAGGTTTGGTTATAATATCATCGCCGCCAACTTCAAGCGCCTTTGATTTATCCTCCATACTTGTTTTTGCAGTAACAAATACAAACGGCAAAGCACGAAAATTTTCATTTTCCCTTACCTTTTTGCAGAAATCAAAGCCGTTCATTTCATCCATTGTTACATCGCAAAGGACAAGGTCAATCTTGTTATTGTTCAAAAGATCATATGCCTGCGTGGGGCCTTCAGCCTGATAGACATTATAATTGTTATGTTTTAACTGATGATTTAAAAGCTTTCGTATGATAACATCATCATCAATAATTAAAACAGATTTTTTTTCATCGTTTGCCATATATTTACCAACAGACGGTAATCGACCTCATATTATTTTGCCAACAGTGGTTAACCATAGATGTTATTTAGATATATCCCTTTTTAAATAAGACAACTTGTCTATTTAGATTAAAGACATTCTAAAATTATATAACTATTATTTTTATGCACTAAAACTATTTAATGCTTCTTCTTGTGTTTTGAAAGCCTCAAAGACCCTGTACATTCTTGTTAATTCAAACATAGAGTGAACAGCAGGCTGAAATCCGACCAGTCTTAAGTCGCCTCCTAAATTTGTTATTTTCTTTAAAGAGACCACCAGGGCGCCAAGGAAAGTAGAATCAATAAATTCGCATTCATTTAAATCCACAACTATTTTCCTTGCACCCATTTCAATATCCTGTGCAAGTGTCTGTTTAAATTCCTCAGCTTCCTTTAAGGTAGCTCTTGACAAATTTACGACTTCAACTGTTACGTCGTCATGTTTTTCTTTTGTAAAATCCATATTATTATCTCTATAATAAATTATTTCCAATTAATTTCATTTATTCATAAGAACGGTTTTCTATATTATACTTCTCCATAAGCCTGTATATGGTAGCTCTGCCTAATTGAAGTTTTTTTGCTGCTTCAACAATATTGCCGTTGGTAATTTTCAAAGCATGCCTGATAGATTCCTCCTTTAATTTTTCAAAAGGAATAATTGTATCGTCACTGAAAAGAGAACCGCTTAATTCGGCGCTACCCGTTGATTCGGCTGCCCGAATCTGGGCAGGAAGATCATCTACATCAATAGTATCTTTTTCACATATAATCAAACATCTTTCAATCATATTTTCCATTTCACGAATATTACCGGGCCAATTATATTCGTAGACCATTTTCACGACTTTTTTTGAAAAGCCTTTTACATTTTTCCCTAATTTCTTATTGAACCTGTCAAGAAAATGCTGCGCCAGGACAAGAATATCGCCCCTTCTGAATCTGAGGGGCGGAATATAAATAGGGAATGAATTAAGCCTGTAATATAAATCCTCCCTGAACTCCTTTTTTTCCACAGCAACTTTCAAATCGCGGTTTGTTGCAGAAATTATCCTGACGTCAGTTTTAATAAGTTCAGTTCCGCCAACTCTTTCAAATTCCCTTTCCTGAATAACCCGGAGCAGTTTAGCCTGAAGAAGCATTTCCAGTTCGCCGACTTCATCAAGGAAGATAGTACCTCCGTTGGCAAGTTCAAATTTGCCAAGTTTCCTCTGATGTGCGCCTGTAAATGAACCCTTTTCATGTCCAAAAAGTTCGCTCTCCAAAAGTTCGCGGGGAATTGAAGCGCAGTTAACTACGATAAAAGGTTTATCCTTTCTTCTGCCGTTATAGTGAATAGCGCGGGCAATTAATTCTTTCCCTGTTCCGCTTTCGCCATATATTAAAACAGTGATTTCATTATTCAGAACTTTACTAACCAGTTTGAATACATCCTGCATTCTGCCGTCGGCAGATATAATATTATCAAAGCTATATTCTTTTTTTACATTTTCCTTAAGATTTTCAAGTTCGCGTGTAAGATCATAGCTTTTAATGGCATTTTTAACTGCCGGTTCAAGGCGCTGGATATCAATCGGTTTCGGGAAATAATCAAACGCTCCCAGCCTCAAAGCATCAACTGCTACTTCAATACTGCCCTGTGCAGACAGCATAATCACCGGCAGATTTTCATCCATTTGCTTTACTCTTTTTAGGATTTCGATTCCATCCACGCCGGGAAGCATAATATCCAGCAATATAAGATCAGGCTTAGCGTTTAATCTTCTTAAAACATCTTCGCCGTTAGAAAAGACTTCCACGTCATATTTCCACTTATCTTTTACCCAATAGGTAAGCAATTTGGAAATAGCCAGCTCATCATCAACGATAAAGATTAATTTATTCACGATCCTCCTTCTCGGTTTTTAAACTTTAGACTCTTTCGGCAATTTAAGGATAACCGTAGTTCCTTTATTAATTTCGCTTTGAATAGCTATAAATCCTTTGTGTAAATCTACAATTTGTTTAACAAAAACCAAGCCCAGCCCTGTGCCCGGTATTTCCGTACCCGGCCTGCTGACCCTGTAAAACTTCTGAAATATATACGGAATATCTTTTTCGGGGATACCTGCTCCAGTATCTGATATTGTTATTTCAAATTCTTTATATAAACTTAGTGCCGATACACTTATCCGCCCTTTTTGCGGCGTAAATTTGACGGCGTTACTTAAAATATTATTAAGCACTTTTGCCAGTTTTTCTTTATCTCCTTTGATAATAACAGCCTCTGCCGGCAGTTCTTTAGTTATTATCATTTCCTTACTTTCAAAGGTTTTCTGGTTAGACTCGATAACCTCTTCTAAAAGTTTAACTGCATCAAAATCATTTTTAACAAGCTCTATTTCGCCGCCCTCAAGTTTGGATATATCAAGCATTTCATTAATTAATTTTGCCAGCCGCTTACCCTCGTTAAGAATAATATCATTAAATTCGCTCCTCATTTCTTCCGGCATATTCGGGTCCGATGAAATCGTTTCCGAGAAACCGATTATAGATGCCAGCGGCGTTCTTAATTCATGCGAAATGTTTGAAACAAATTCACTTTTCATCCGGTTCAATTCTGCAAGAATAGCTTTTTGCCGCTTAGACCTTTGCTTTTCAATTGATACAATCCTGTTTGCTTCAATAAGCCGGATATTCAGATCTCTTATTTTTTCTTCATAACTGCGCGACTCGGTAACATTTTTCCCCACGCCAATTACATTAATAACATTTTCTTCAATATTTAAACGCTTACAATTTACCTGGAAAAGAGTTTCGTTACCGAATTTACTTACTAAAACGACTTCAAATGAAATAAGTTTTTCATCATCTAAAATTTTTTGGAACGATTCTGCAAGTACCTGTTTATTTTTTGACGCGACTAATTCGATTAAATGTGTACCCTCTAATTCCGAAGCCTCGTAATCAAGGCAGGCCGCACCATAATCATTTACATTTTTAATGTTACCGTCTTTATCAAGGATAAATACAAAATCTTCAGAAGCTTCAAAAAATGATTGTAAAAGCCTGTTACCGTATAAATATGTAGCACTGCCGGAACCGGCATCTTTATCTGATTTTATTACTTCTCCTTCAAACATCTTTATAATTTCAGATAAATTGTCAACTAAAAGTTGAATTTTGGAATAACCATCTTTATTAAAATTATCTTTTACCCCGGAAAAAAGAATTAGATAATATGCCGCACCTTTTTTTTCAGAATACAATCTTTTAATAAGAGATGAATTCCATGAATTTGCTTTTGCTAATTTCTTAAATGCCGGTATCTTGGATAGTTCTTCTCTTGTAAAGCTTCCCTGTTCATATAGTTTAATTATATACTCTTTAATTACATAAAGCTTGTTTGCAGAATCATTGTAGGAAGCAATAATTTCATTTTCCACAGAATCAATTTTTAAAAGATATCCTGCGGAACAATTGCTAATTTTCCCGACAATCTCCAGAGTATTCCTTAAGATCTCGATCATCTAATATTAACTACAATATTATATTTTCACAACTTGATTATTTATTTAGACTTATCACATTAAATAAGTGGACCTTACCAGTACCGGTAACTTAAATTTTATTCGAAATACTTTCCCATTTTAAGATTTTAGAAAAAAAACCTTATAAATATAATAATTATATGGTTTATAAAAATCCCTAAAAGAGACATAATTGCACAATTTTGAAAATAAATACCTTTTGAACATAGAGGATTTAAGAATAATTATTATCTTTTCCGTAGGAAACTTTATTTTTTAAAATTATGCCAAATACGTTAAAAAGAGCGGCAAACCTAACACTTGCTGCCAACATATTCCTTTTTGTTATTAAAGCAGCAGCCGGTATTATTTCCAACTCGATTGCGGTTATTTCCGATGCCTTAAATTCTCTTACAGATATTATTTCTTCTTTGGCTATTATGTATAGTGTAAGGGTCTCACTTAAAAAGCCGGATGAGGATCATCAATTCGGGCATAATGCCGCACAGCCGCTTTCTGTCTTTTTAATCGCCTTATTCACTGCTATGCTTAGCATAAATTTGATTGAGGAGTCTGTAAAAAGGATTATAACGCCTTCACACGTAAATGTCATTCCGCCTGTTTACATAATTCTTACTGTAACTATAATTACGAAATTAATATTAAACCGTTACCAGACTGCGGTAAGTAAAACACATAAAAGTCCTGCAATAAAAGCTACTGCAATAGACAGCAGGAATGATGTGTTAACTTCCTCTTTATCTATATTAGGTATTTTAGGAGTACAATTAGGACTCCGCTACCTTGACGGCATAGCAGGAATTCTAATAGCCCTGTTTATTTTTCAGTCTGCATACCAGATGACAAAAGAAAATATAGATTACCTTATGGGTAAATCCGCTGACGAAAACTTAATACTCGAAATAGCTAATGCAGCTTTAAAAGTTGAAGGTGTGCGCGGGCTTAATGAATTAAAGTCACATTATGTGGGAAATAAATTTCATGTAGAAATACATATTGATGTTGATAAGAATTTATCTACCGAAGTTTCACATGATATTGGGGAAAAAGTTCAGATTGCCGTCTCAAATCTATCCGATATAAACCAGGTATTTGTTCACATAGACCCGGTCTAATTTTTAATATTTTCTTTTTGAAGAGCCTCGTAATACCTTCTTATAAGTTCTTCATAATCTTTCGAATACCCCTCCTGAACTGCCTTATTCAATTCATCTCTAACTTTGTTTTTTCCGCCAGCGGAATTTAGATTAAGATCCGCCGGAGACTGGTGCGCTAGATTTTTTCCGCTTTGTGATTCCCTTTTATCTTTGTAATCCCGCTGATTTACCGAACGCTGTGCATCAAGAAGGCGCGAAAGTATATGCTCTTGCTGCTGTACGGTTTTTTCGTCTATCTGATCGGAAGACATATTTCTTACCACTTCTTCCATTTTTTTAGCAATATCATTTAAATCAGCCGGGATTTTTTTAGATTCGCCCGATCTTACAGCTTCTTTATTTAATTGTTCAAGAGATTTTTTTATCAGGTCCTGCTGCTGTCCGAGCCTTTGCAGTTCAGCCTGTTGCTGCATGCTTAACTGCCCCTTCATTGCCTGCTGAAGCATTTGGGTTAGATTATTAAGGCTCATTTGCTGGCCCGCCATCTGTTGAAGCTGCTGCATTAAAGACATACCGCCGCCCTGCTGCCCCCCGCCTTTCATCATTTGCTCCATTGAGCCCTTCATCATATCGGCAGTCTCGTTTAATGATTCCATTGCTTTGCCCTGATTGGCAGATGCCTGGCCGCCATTCCGGTTCTGCAGGCTTTCCATTGACTTATCCATTTGGTTTTTGGCATCACCGAGCGACTTGCCCATTTCAGGAGATATTGCAAATGTTTTTTGAGACAAAGAGGACATCTGCTGCATTATCTTATCAAGATTCCTTTTAACTTCTTCCTGCTGCCTGGCATTCTCATCATATTCCGATGAACTTGGGTTCATATTCTGCGATTGATTTTTAAGCGCTTCCTGCTGCTTTGATAGTGTCAGCAGGTTATCGGTTATTTTCATCATATCTTTGAGAGCCTGCATCTGGTTTTGCTGAGCCATAGACTTCTGAAACTGCTGCATTTGCTGTTTCATTTTTCCCATATTCTGTGAAATCTGTGACTGTTCCTGCTGTGCAGACTGCATCTGGTTTTGCTGTATATTATCAGATGCCTGATCGGACATTTTTTCGTTTTTCTGATCCTGGAATTGCTGTTTCATTTTTTCAAGCTGGTCTTTAGGCAGGTCTTTCACTTCATTAAGTTTTTTGGAAAGATCATTAAGCTGCTGCGAATAGTCTTTTAAATCTTTGGTAACATCATCCTGCTTTTTGCTTAACTGGTCTTTCCCGGCTTTATCATTTGAGTTTGTATTCTTTGTCTTATTCTGAATATCATTTTGCTCTTTCGTAATCTGATCCGTACGCTTTAATAACTCGTCAACTTTTTGTTCAACCTGTATTCGTTTCAACAGATTCATGGTTCTTTCAATTGTTTGTTTTATCTGCTCTTCATTTACCTGCATGTTTTCCATTGACTGCTGAATTTGTTTCCTGTCCATATTCTGCAGAACATTATTAAGCTGTTCCATAGCCTTTTTCATTTCATCGTTGTTCATTTCATCAAACAGTTTTTGCAGGTCCATATATTTTTGCAATGTCTCTTTTGAAAGAAGATTATTCTGCTGCAAATTATTCTTCATGTTTTCAAGCTTTTTCCCGACATCATCAAGTTTACCCTGCATCTTTTTGAACTCATCAACAGCCTGTTCTATCTTTTGCTTTTCCTGCCAGCTTATATTCTTTTTGTCCTGT
>JARLHB010000358.1 GCA_031292465.1 Ignavibacteriaceae bacterium | reverse complement strand
TTTTTCTCAGTATTGATCAGCTCCATTTTTACTATATGGCCATATATGTTAGTATTTTTAAACTCAGAATTTTGCTCTTCTTTTAGGCTCATCCTAAGTAATTTAGGTTTGTCAAGATTATTGTCTATACGGTAGTAGTCATAAACCACACCAGAATTGGTAATCCAAGCATTCATACCTCCTATGCGGATAAGGTATTTTACTTCAGAATTCCACTGCCCATTATTCTGAATAAAGAAGCTTCTATTGGCTTGATTAAGAATTTGCTGGGTATTGTTTATCTGCTGGGCACTAGATGCAGCGGAAAATAAAACTAAAAAGATTAGTAATTTCTTATACACAAGACCTCCGTTAAATTAAATTAAAAAAGCAATAAAACTTCTTTGATTTAATCTCAATTCGAATTGATAATTACTGAAGAAGTTTTCATTCTTTCACCCTAAAGAATTATTCTTCCTTTCAAATAATAATAACTATTTACAGATAGGTTTAAAAACAAATCAGGGATTTTTGAATGTCGGGAAATCCCTAATAATAATTATAGGAAATTACCATCTAACTTGCATAAAGTCAATAATAAAAGAGACGTGCAGTTTGTTGCACGCCAATATAATCAACAATATGAAAGTTATTTTTCAAGCACGAGTTTCTTAATCTGTGTGAAATTACCTGATGTTAAGCTATAGAAATAAATTCCGCTTGATAAATTACCTGCATTAAATTCAACATTATAACTTCCGGCGCTTTTATATTCATTAACCAGGGTACTTACTTCTTTGCCAAGCAGATCATAAACCTTTAGCAACACCATTCCTGCCTTTGGTAAATCATACCTGATTGTTGTTGTCGGGTTAAAGGGATTAGGGTAATTTTGCGACAGTGAATAGTCTTTTGGTAAACCGGAAACAGTTTGATTTACACCGGTAGCCGACTGCGAATATTTAATAGTTGTAAGAGCCCCGTCTGCAACACCTGCAACAAAAACATTATAGTAAGAATCGACTGCCAAACAGTACCCCCCACATGCTTCACTTAAGCTGCCGGTATACCTTGCCAGCCATTTCTGATTCCCATAATAATCATATTTTATTGTAGCAAAATCTATAATTCCGGAGGCTGAATCCCTTACACTTAAACCAGTAACATAAATATATCCTGAATTGTCTATCTTCATAGACAAAGGCTCGTCAATGTTATTTCCCGGCCCGTTATAAGTTTGCACCCATTGCTGAACACCGGAAAAATTATATTTTACTGTGGCATAGTCATAACCGCTGGTACTTCCCGTACTTAATCCGGTTACATATACATTATTGTCATCAACTGCAATTGCAGTAGGCGCATCCGGGTTTTTCCCGGCGCCGCTGTATGTTTCCATCCATTGAAAATTGCCGTCAGAACTGTACTTGAGTGTAAAATAATCCTGGCCTGAATCATCACTAAAGTAACATGATCCCGTTACAAATACATAACCGGAACTATTTACAGCAATTTTAGTAGGGACAATCCGGCTATTACTATTAGTACTCATATTATATCTTTGCACCCAAACAGAATCTCCGAAAGAATTATACTTTATCGTAACGCAGTGCTGAAGAAAACCATATGGTGTTCCGCCCATGCCCATGCTTGTGCCTGTTACGTAAACGTTTCCTGAATTATCGACAGTCATGGCCTCTGCAAAATCATTTCCCGGGTTTAGAGTATATGGCTCAATAAATTTTTTAACCCACAACTCTTCTCCGTTAGAATTATATTTTATTGTTGTGAAATCTCTTCCTGTGGTATAATAGTCTGCAGAAATAGTAAATCCGGGAACGGTGTCATAGCAATACCCTGTTACATACACATTTCCCGAAGCATCAATTACCATAGAGGTTACTTCATCGTCTTCATTTTCCGTCCCATTGTATCTTTGTATCCATTGCTGGACGCCGTCAGTATTGTATTTTATAGTTGTGTAGTCAAGGCCGGTACCGTCTCCGGCGCTGTAACCAGATACATATACATTACCGGATGCGTCAACTGCTATAAATTTGCTGTAATCATCGTCATTACCCGGGCCATTGTATTTTTGAACCCATTGCTGTACACCACCGGCATTATATTTTATTGTTACAAAATCCATTACGCCGGTGGAATCATAGTAGTAACCGGTTACATATACATTCCCCGAAGTATCAACTGCCATTGCATGAGCTTCTGCGCGAACGCTATTCCCGGTATATTTCCGGGCCCATTCCTGCGTTACTTGTGCACTAAGGATCGAAGCGAAAATAAGCGGAAATATTGCTGTAATAATTGCTGTTCTGCTCAATGTTAATTTCCTTTATAAAGTTTTCAATTATTATTTTACCAGAACAAGTTTTTTCGTTGCAATGAAATTGCCCGCTTTAATTCTATAAAAGTAAACGCCGCTTGAGAAGGAATTGGCATTCCATTCTTTTGTATATAATCCTGCCGGTAGATCTTCATTGATCAATGTAGCAATTTCCCGACCTCTGATATCAAAAACTTTTAATGACACAAAGGCCCTGGATGGAATAGAAAAAGAAATATTAGTTGATGGATTAAAAGGATTTGGAAAAT
>JARLHB010000357.1 GCA_031292465.1 Ignavibacteriaceae bacterium | reverse complement strand
GTTATACAAAGGTTGTCCATTATTGCAGAAAATGTAATTACTGCATCAGATGTAAATAACGCATTAATCTCGCTTCCGGGTTCAAACAGGAAATTTGGCACACGCATAATGGAGTTCTTTAACTCCGGTGAAGTACTGCCCTGGCGGGAAATGGAAAATTTATTGAAAAGCAGTTATTTTACTTTTGTTAGAGAGCAGTCGGATTCCGATGCAGACGCAGCCAAAAAACTCGGGCTTGCGCCTCCTAATTATCACAGGATGAGCAAAGAATTGGGATTTAAATAATTCTTATCTAATAATTATTTGTTTAATGTTTGATTAAGATTTTACCAATTCATATTTTTATTACGTTAATTAAATGGGCGATATATCATTATTATTTTAATAACATTCCGTTATTATTTCAATAACCAAAAACCATAAAAATGATTTTGAGCTAAAGCATATATCCAATAAGTATTGATTACAATGTGGCACTATTTGTGATTTGATGTTCATCAATTATAAATAAAATACCTAAAGTGGCTGCATTGAGTTTATTGGATAACATAATAATTCTTTTTTATTTCATTATCGTATTAGGTATAGGGCTTTATTTTTCCAGGAAAAGGGATCACAGCAGCACAGACTACTTTCTTGCAGGAAGAAATATAGGCTGGGTTGCATTAGGTATTTCATTGTTTGCTACAAATATATCAAGCGAGCATTTTGTGGGTTTAGCCGGATCGGGAGCTTCCAGAGGAATTGCTGTGGCGCCATTTGAATGGATGGCAATATTTATTTTAATAATCCTGGGCTATGTAATTGCCCCTGTTTATATTAAAGCAGGTGTTTATACGGTACCTGAATTTCTTGAAAAGCGTTTTGACAAAAGGACCCGGCTTTATTTAACATCCCTTTCAATCATCGTTTACATTTTCACCAAAACATCAATAACTCTTTTTGCCGGCGGATTACTGCTGCATGAAGTATTAGACTGGGATATTTATACTTCCACTTTGGTAATGGTTCTGTTAACAGGGCTTTACACCGTAATTGGGGGTTTAAAGGCAGTTATATATACTCAAATATTTCAGGCTATATTTTTTCTTGGCGGCGCAATATTACTAACAGTATTTGGATTACGAGAAGTTGGCGGTCTCCATGGTCTGTATGCTAAATTACCTGCTGATTACTTTACAATGATAAAACCCGTTTCTGACCCCGATTTCCCCTGGACGGGTATTTTATTCGGTGCTCCTATAATCGGTTTTTGGTACTGGTGTACGGACCAATATATTGTTCAAAGGGTTTTATCCGCACGCAGCGTTAAAGATGCGCGCCGCGGAACATTACTAACGGCATTTCTTAAAATCCTTCCGGTTTTTGTATTTGTTATTCCCGGTTTAGTTGCCGTTGCATTATTTCCGGGTGCCAATGGGGATCAGGCATACCCGTTTTTATTAAACAGCAGGATATTGCCTGTCGGCATAAAAGGGCTTGTAGTAGCGGGAGTTATGGCCGCAATAATGTCTTCACTTGCAAGTGTTTTTACCAGCGCTTCAACATTATTTACTATGGATTTGTACCGTTCTTTTAAACCCGGCGCTTCAGAAAGAAAATTAGTGCTTGTAGGCAGACTTGCTACAACGGTTATCGTAGTATGCGCAATACTCTGGGTGCCTATGATAAAATACATAAGCTCTGAAATATATATTTATCTTCAAAGTATACAGGCGTATGTAAGTCCGCCCATAGCTGCAGTATTTATTCTTGGTGTCTATTATAAAAAAATAAATTCACGCGGAGCAATATGGGGATTAATGATCGGCGGGTTCTTCGGCTTGCTGCGGCTGATTCTTGAATTGATTTCAAAGGAATATACCGGAGGTATTGCGGCAATATCCTGGTTTGTAGATGTAAACTATCTTCATTTTGCTGCAATTCTGTTTTTATTTTCATCTGCTGTTATGGTTTTGGTAAGCCATCTTTTTGCAGTTCCTGTTTTAGAGCGTGAAAGCCTGGAAAGGTATACTTAATGAATATAATTTCTACTATTCCAAAAAAAATAAATTATACTGCTCTTTATGCTTCGGATAGAAAATATAATAAAATATTTTCTAAGGAGAGGCTTAATATAAAGCACCCCTCAAACGGGCCAGAAAATTTGGCAATAAAAGATAAAATGTTAGTTAACCGGTTTATGTTAATTCATTCCGGGCAATATAATTCTGTAATTAAACTGATACTTCAGTAAAAAGATACATTTAATAAACTAAAAATTATATGAGTGCTTCTACAATGAAACAATTTGAACGGGCAGATAAAATAGTAAATGTATTCCTGAAGATAATGACAAGGAGATTTATCTTTGTTTTGTCTGCAATTTACATATTCTTTTCAGGTCCTTTTGCCTTTGCAGGCAATACTGGAAAAATTTCTGGCAAAGTAATTAATCCCCAAACCGGGGAAGGAATACCCTTTGTAAATATAGTTGTTGAAGAAACAAATTTTGGCGCGGCGTCTTCAATTAACGGGGATTTTTATATTATCGGTGTTCCGCCCGGAACTTATAATATAAAAGCTTCGGCAATAGGCTATAATTCACAAACGATAAAGAACATTTCGGTTTCAATTGATCTTACCACTAAGGTTGAGTTCAAAATATCAGAAACAAATGTTGAACTTAAAAATGAAATAGTTGTGGAGGCTACAAGGCCGCCTATAACAAAAGATTTAACTGCATCTACAGCTATAATAAACTCTAAAGATATAAGCGTTCTTCCTATAACTGAATTTCAGGAAATATTGCAATTAAAAGCCGGAATTGTTGGCGGTAATGTAAGAGGAGGCCGAAGCGGCGAAGTAGTATATGCGATTGACGGCGTTCCGGTTACAGATGTATATGATGGTTCTACCGTTGTAGATGTTAATACCAGTTCAATTCAGGAACTTCAATTTGTAAGCGGCGCTTTTAATGCCGAATATGGCAAAGCCTTATCCGGTTATGTGAATATTGCAACTAAAGAAGGTGATGATAAATTCAGAGGTTCTTTTACCGCTTATGCCGGGGATAATTTAAGCAATCACACGGATATATTTAAATATATTGATCATTTCAATCCGCTTAATACAAGAGATGTTGAAGGAAATTTAAGCGGTCCTATATACAAAGACTTTGCATCATTCTATCTGAACGGAAGATACTATTACAATGATGGCTGGTTAAAAGGTAAAAAAGTTTACAACCCGTGGGACATAACAATTAACCAGGGTTCTACAGTACCGATTGAAAGCAAGTATATAATACAGCAAACCGGCGACGGCAGTATTGTTCCTATGAACTATGACGAAAAAATTGCCTTCCAGGGAAAACTTACATTAAAACCTTCTTCGGCGATATAAATAAACTATAACTTCCTTCTTGATAAAGAAAGATATAAGGATTATGATCAGTCATTTTCGCTTGATCCGGATGGAGATTATAAGAAATCTTCTTATGGCAATACCAATATTCTTTCATTAACCCACATTCTGAATAGCAGAACTTTTTATCAGGCAAGCCTTTCGTATTTCTTTAAGCAATACAGGCAGTTTGTTTATGAAAATGCAAGTGATGCCCGCTGGACAAACTCTGAGTTATTAACTCAAGAGCCGTCAGATGTACCCAGTTTCAGAACAGGCGGCACACGGAATGAAATATTCAGAAGGACTACAGGTACTACGGGATTTAAATTAGACTTTACTTCACAGGTAACTGAATCTCATCTGGTAAAAACAGGTATAGACGTCAACTTACATCAATTAACTTATAATGATGTCAGTTTGTTACAGGATGATAATTTATCCAACCCGCAGACAACATTACAGCCATTTGTTCATATGAGGATCCCTGACAAAAATGATTCCAATGAGAACCTGTCCATAGACAGCTATACAAGGAAACCGATTGAGCTTTCCGCTTATATTCAGGATAAAATAGAGTTAAAAGAATTAATAATAAATATTGGATTGCGGTATGATTTCTTTCATCCTGACGGGCAGATATTAGCAGATCCTTCAGACCCGGACATATACAGGCCGAGGAAAGAATCAAATATTGCAAAGACTTTGGACGAAAGAAGAACTTATTGGTATAAAAAGCCCTCAGATAAGTCCCAGTTAAGCCCGAGGCTTGGAGTTGCATTCCCGATAACAGACCGCGGGGTAATACATTTTTCATACGGCTATTTCTTCCAGATACCGAATTTTGAATATCTTTATCAGAATCAGGAGTATAAGTT
>JARLHB010000356.1 GCA_031292465.1 Ignavibacteriaceae bacterium | reverse complement strand
GTAGGAGTCGGTACACAGGGACAGGCGCCATACCCGGTGCAAACTCCCTTTGGCGTGCGTTACCAGATGATGCCTGTTGAAATTGACGAAGCCCTGCTTAGGAATATTGCCGAAGAAACCGGCGGAATGTACTTCAGGGCTATAGATAATTCTACATTAAAAAATATTTATAATAAAATTGACAGACTTGAAAAATCAAAAATTGAAGTAACATCTTACCGCAGTGCTGCAGAGTTGTTTTCAAACTGGCTTAATGCAGGACTTATTTTGATTTTATTAGAATTAGTTTTGTCAAAAACTGTTTTTAGAAAAATTCCTTAATAGTTAGTTAAAGATTATGTTTCGATTTGCACATGCGGAATATTTAAACGGATTATATTTTATACCGGTACTTATAGCGGCGTTCTGGTATATAATGCGTAATAAAAGTAAGCTTCTTGATAAATTTGCTGCAAAGAAGCTGCAATCCGTTCTTCTTCCTACATACAGCAAGGGTAAAAGCATTCTGCGTTTCGGTGTTATCCTATTAGCAATAATATTTCTGCTTATTGCCGCTGCCGATCCGCAGGTAGGAACAAAAATTGAAAATGTTAAACAGACGGGTATAGATATTTATATTATACTTGACGTCTCTTTAAGTATGCAGGCGCAGGACATCAAACCAAGCCGGCTTGAAAAGGCAAAACTTGAGATTTCTAACCTTATCCAGCAATTAAAAGGCGACAGGATTGGCCTGGTAGTGTTTGCAGGCGAGCCGTTTGTTCAATTCCCTTTAACCACGGATTATTCTGCGGCAAATTTATTCCTGTCAGCAGCCGATGCCAGCACTGTTCCGGATCAGGGTACTGCTATAGCTGCGGCAATTAATATGGCGAACAAATCTTTTAGTTATTCATCAAAGACAGAAAAAGTGATGGTGATTTTTACAGATGGTGAAGACCATGAAGGGAATTTATCAGACGCTATTGATGAAGCTAAGAAGAATAATATTAAGATATATACTATTGGCCTTGGTTCACCTGACGGAGTGCCGATTCCTATTCTTAATCCGCAGGGGCAGACGGTTGGCTTTAAAAAGGATCAGGACGGAAATGTTATTTTAACAAAGCTTGATGAAAGCGCTTTGAAGGATATTGCTTCAGGCTCCGGCGGCAAGTATATGCGGGGCGCTAATGACCGTGACGAGCTTGATATGATATATAAAGATTTATCAGGTATTAAAAAAACTGAGTTCGGTGAAAAGGAAGTCACGGATTTCGAAGACAGATTTTATTATTTTTTGATACCGGCAATATTATTACTTATAATTGAATTCTTTATGTCGGAGCGTAAATCGCCTATAGTAACTATGTTAAACAAAAAGTTCGGGATTGAACAGCATTGAAATGAAAACAATATCTTTCCTAACATATTCAATAATATTTTTTGTTGCTTTAAGCGGCAGTTTGTTATTTCCGCAGGATGCCCGTTCTAATGTAAATAAAGGCGTGGATCTGTATAATCAGCGAAAGTATATAGATTCCGAAGTCGAATTCAAAAAAGGGCTGCAAAAAGCTCCTGATAATTTCCATTCCAGTTTTAACCTTGGTGACTCTTATTATAAAGAAGGTAAATATGATGAAGCCATAAAATCTTATTCGTCTGCTTTATCAAAAACAAATTCCAATGACCTGAAATCCAAAGCTTATCATAATATAGGGAATGCGCTTCTTAAAGGTGAAAAATATAAAGAGAGCGTAGGCGCTTATGCAAACGCCTTGAAATTAAATCCCAAGGATGATCAGACTAAATATAATTTGTCTTATGCTTTGTCTATGATGAAGAATAATAATAAACAGAACAAAAACGATAAGAATAATAAAAACAATAAAAACAATAAAGACAAAGACAAGGATAAACAGAACCAGAACAAGGATCAGAATAAAGACCAAAACAAGGACCAGAATAAGGATCAGAACAAGAACAATCAGGATAAGAACAACGATCAAAACAAAGATCAGAATAAGAATAATCAGGATCAGCAGAAGAATCAACAAAATCAGGACCAAAACAAAAACGATCAAAAAAATCAGCCAAAGCCGCAGCCGGATAAAATATCCAAAGATCAGGCGCAGGCAATTTTTAACGCTTTGAATAATGATGAAAAGAATATGCAGAAACAGTTAAGAAAGATGAAAGGCAACCCCACTAAAACGGGCAAGGATTGGTAAAGAAGATTTAAAAATTGAAAGATAAAAAGATTCAAAGATCGTATTATCTAAAGATACAAAATTGCAAATCCGGAAGGATAAATTTTTATAGAGGTTTTAATTTAAGTTATGTTAAGAAGGAACTTAATCGGTATATTTTTAATTCTCTTATATGCGGCAGTATTATATCCGCAAACTTTTACGGCTTCTGTAAAGAGTACAACAGTAGGCCTTAGTGACCAGTTTGAGGTATCGTTCAACTTCTCAGGCCAGGATATAAACGGGGTAAAGAGTTTTTCGGCTCCCGCTTTTAAAGGATTTATGATTCTATCGGGGCCCAACCAGTCCACAAGTATGCAAATAATTAATGGTGCAGTTTCTGGGTCAAGGTCATATTCATATTATTTGCAGGCGCAGAACGCGGGGAAATTTACAATCGGAAGTGCGATTATAAAATATAATGACAAAACTTTTTCCACCCAGCCAATAACAATTACGGTTGAAAAAGGTTCACCTAAATCTTCATCGCCCCAGCAGCAACAGCAAAGTAATTCTAACGTATCGCAAAAAGATATAGCTGATAATCTTTTCATCCTTGCCACTGCGGACAGAGAGAAAGTAGATTTAGGCGATCAGGTAACCGTAACTTATAAATTATATACAAGGCTTGGAATAGCTTCCCAGATGCAGGTAGCCAAGCTTCCTTCTTATGAAGGCCTTTGGGCTGAGGAAATAAGCGTTCCAAATAATATTACCTTCTCAACTGAAACGTACAAGGGTAAACAGTACAGGGTAGGAATTCTGAAGAAAGTAGCGTTATTCCCTTCCCGCGCAGGCGAGCTTTCGGTATCTCCGCTTGTTCTTGATATACCTGTTCAGATTCAGCAGAAAAGAAAGAGCAACAATAATTTATTTGATGATTTCTTTAATGACCCTTTTTTCAATACTGTTCAGAAGGTTAATTACAATGCAAAGTCTAATACGATTAAATTGCATGTAAACCCGCAGCCTTCGCAGAATATTCCTAAGTCATATAACGGTGCCGTTGGTAATTATACGCTTACTTCTCAGATTAGTTCAACAAGCGCTAAGGCTAATGATCCGGTTACATTAAAAATAAACATCAGCGGCAGCGGCAACATACAATTATTAAATATGCCGGAGATAACTCTTCCTGCAGGGTTTGATAAATATGATCCAAAGACTTCCGAGCAGATTAACAGGACAGGAAGAATAAACGGCTCCAAAACATTTGAATATTTGATTGTCCCTCGAAGTCCCGGCAAAAAAGAGATACCTCCTATTCAGTTCTCGTATTATAATCCGGAAAGGAAATCTTACGTAACTTTATCAACGCCAACTTATTCGATTGATGTTCAACCCGGTACCGGCGGAGGGTCTGCATCCGGTTATACTAAAGAAGAAATCAGGCTGCTTGGCCAGGATATTAAATATATAAAAACTTCAAACAATGATATAGCGAGGAAGGGTGATACATCCTTATTGGGTTTTGGATTCTGGGCTGCCGCCATTTTGCCTTTGATATTGTTAAGCGGATTAATAATCTGGAAAAGAAGGACAGACAAACTTGCAGGCAACCTGCAGTTAATGCGCTATCAGCGAGCTCAGAAAATTGCAAGAGCCAGATTTAAGACTGCAAAAACTTTTATGGACGCTAATGATCAAAATGGTTTTTATGCTGAAATATCCCAGGCTTTGTTTGGTTACCTTGAAGATAAGTTCCATATACCGAAAGCTGAAATGTCTCTTGACCGGGCAGTAGATGAACTTCAAAGTAAAAATACAGACGTAGAATTAATAAATAATTTGAAGGGCTGCATTGAAAAATGTGAGTATGCAAGATTTGCTCCCGATGCAGACGGCGCCACTGCCATGAATGATATGTATAACGATCTTACCAAAGTTATTATTGAGCTGGAAAAATCTTTGTCGGTGAAGAAAAATGTATAAGTTTATAACCCTAAATAAAGTAAAGTGTTTTATTGCAGCTATTTTTGCATTCGTAATTATTATATCTAATATTTCTTTTGCTTCAGCTACTGATGACCAGGTAAAAAAAGGAAATGAATTCTATCAGGATAAGCAGTACGACAAAGCAATTGATGCTTACCAGCAGGTTATACACCAGGGATATGAAGGAACATCGCTCTATTATAATCTTGCAAATTCTTATTACCGCGCCGGCAAGCTTGGGCTTTCCATATTATATTATGAAAAGGCGCTTAGACTTTCTCCGGGCGATGATGATGTAATTCACAATCTTACAATTGCAAATACTAAGACGGTGGATAAAATAGATGCCTTTCCTAAGTTTTTTATATTCCAATGGTGGGAGGGTTTCCTGGCAATTTTCTCATTAGCGGGCTGGATGCATACTGCATATATATTTTTCCTGCTCTTTTTAGGATCAATAGGATTGTATTTCTTTGCTAAAACTCCGGCTATGCAAAGATTTTCTTTCTTTTCAGGCCTGGTATCTATTCTTCTTTTAATCATTGCCGCTATCCCATTAATTATAAATTTAAATCGCGAAATAAGCGTTAAGAGCGGAATTATACTTGAATCCACTGCAACAGTTAAGCTTGCGCCTGACCAGACAAGCAATGATGCCTTTGTTGTGCATGAAGGCTTAAAAGTAAGAGAACTTGACCAGGTTGAAAACTGGGTGAAAATAAGGCTTCAGGACGGAAAAGAAGGCTGGATACAGCTTTATGAAATTGGGGCAATATAGCGCTTAATCTTTCCTATTATAAGAACTTGCGGCAGTTCTCACCAAATCTGCTATATTTAAAAATAATAGCTTACGGTTTGATTAACTTTCCATTTAAGTTTATTTTTAGATTATGGATGCAAAAAGATATAATAACGTAAAGCTGGCCGTCGGGATAGCTAAAGGAATAGCAAGTTTCATACTAATCCTTTTATTTGTCCTTTCCGGCCTAAGTATAACACTTCAGCATTTTCTGCAGGGGTATTTGTCTAATAATTATTTATTATTCCTCGCCTTTGTGATTATTACCGGTGCGGCTGCAGGAATAATATTCTTCCCTGTAAACTATTATACCGAGTTTTATCTGGAACATAAGTATGATTTATCAAACCAGACTTTTATAAAATGGATTTGGGAAGATGTTAAGACAATGCTGGTTTCAGGTGTTATCGGCATACCGGTATTATTAATATTCTTTTACTCCATGAATAAATTTAATTTATTATGGTGGCTGCCGTTTGCTATAATATTATTCGTTATTTCTGTAATCCTGGCAAGGATAGTCCCGGTGTTTATACTTCCGCTGTTTTATAAAATTGTTCCTATAGATAATGAAGATCTAAAAAACCGGATACAGGCGTTGGCAAAAGATGCCGGTATAAAAGTGGAAAACGTTTATAAATTTGATATGAGCAAGAATACCAAAAAGGCCAATGCAGCATTTACAGGTATTGGTAAATCAAAAAGAATTCTACTTGGAGATACACTTCTTGAAAGCTACACTACAGATGAAATAGAAACTGTTATTGCTCATGAATTAGGGCACTATAAGAGAAAACATATTATTAAAAATATATTTATTGGCACGGCTTCAAGCTTTTTAACTTTATTTTTAATAGCATATTTATATAATCTGTCTTTATCATGGTTTGGTTTTACAACAATTGTCCAGATTTCAGCAATACCGCTGTTGTCGCTTTGGGCTATGATCATCAGTTTAATACTTAACCCTCTTTCCAATATGATATCAAGAAAATTTGAGTACCAGGCTGATGAGTATGCTATTATATCAACAAATAAAAAAGAAGCTTTTATTTCCACGCTTGAAAAGCTGACAGATCAGAATTTGGGCGACAGAGAACCGCATCCCCTGGTGGAATGGTTTTTCTACAGCCATCCTTCAATTAAGAACAGGGTTGCGGCAATAAGAAATTTTTCAATCGGTGGGATGGAAAAAAGCAACAATTTAAATAATAATCTTAATTTACAGGATAGTTAAGTGTTGTCATATATAAAACTATTCTTAATTATTATACACACAATTATCCATTCGGTACTTGCGCTTCTTTTTGCCGTGCTTGACAGAAGCTATCACTTGTACTTCAAACTATCAAAATCTTTTTCGTGGGGTGTCCTGTTTTTGGGCGGCGTTAAGTTAAAGATTACAGGAATGGAAAATATTGAAAAAGGGAAGCCTTATATTTTTGTATCCAACCATAGCAGCCAGTTTGATATTCCCACACTGCAGTTGGCTTTTCCTAATGAAACAAGCATAGTTTATAAAAAGGAGCTTGGTAAAATTCCTTTATTCGGCTGGCAGATGAAATTAGGCCCGTACGTTATGATTGACCGTGATAACAGGGAAAGTGCAGCCCGAAGTATAGAGAATGCAAGAAAGATTATGGCTGAAAAGGGCAGGTCAATTTTATTATTTGCCGAAGGTACAAGAAGCAAGACAGGCGAAGTTCAGCCTTTTAAACGTGGCGCTTTTTACCTGGCTGTTAAAGCAGGATATCCTATAGTTCCGGTTTCAATCAGCGGGGCTGAAAAGATACTTCCAAAAGGGAAATTTGCAATTAAGGGCGGCACAATAACTGTCCACTTTGATAAACCTATTACCACAGACAATATACAAACGAAAAAAGACGAACTTGAATTGATGGAAAGGGTAAGACAAATTATTATTGCGCACAGGAATACGGAAAGTATTTCCTAATATTCCTGAACAAAATATTTAACGAAGCAAATTTATTAAGAAAGGAACCGGCTGATGGCCGTAACAAGAAAAGATGTTGAACACATTGCAGAACTGGCAAGGCTAAAGTTTGCCGAGGCCGAGATTGACAGTTATACTGAACAGTTAAATGAAATTCTGAATTATATTGAAAAGCTTAATGAGCTTGATACTGAAAATGTTGAACCTCTTTCGCATCCGGTGGAAGGATTTAATGTATTCCGTGAAGATGAAGTTAAACCGTCTATTTCAACCGAAGAAGCGTTAAAGAATGGTCCGGAAAAAGATGAACATTTTTTCAATGTGCCGAAAGTTATAGGCGGCGATTAGTTTTCTAAAAATTTATTTTTACTCTTGATTTAAAATTATGATTATTGGTATTATTCCTGCCCGTTTTGCTTCCACAAGATTGCTTGGTAAACCACTTGCCGATATATGCGGCAAGCCGATGATTCAGCATACTTATGAAAGCGTAAAAAAATCCAAGCTGTTAAATGAAATTATTATTGCTGTTGATGATGAAAAAGTAGCACAGGTAATCAGTGACTTCGGGGCAAATGTCATAATGACTCCTAAAGATATTGCCACAGGATCTGACCGTATTGCATATGTTGCCAGAAATTTGCCTCATGCAAAAATAATAGTAAATATTCAGGGTGATGAGCCGTTTATTAAAGGCGAAATGATTGACCAGGCAATAGAACCGCTGTTGTTTGACAGGTCGGTAAATGTTTCAACGTTAGCCAGAAGAATTGATTCGCTGGAAGATTTAAAATCTCCTTCTGTTGTTAAGGTAGTTTTTGATTACAACAACTGTGCGATGTACTTTTCCCGTGCTGCTATTCCTTACGTGCGCGCTGCCCGCACGAACGTTGAGCGCATTCAGAAAGCCGAAATATATAAGCACATTGGCCTTTATGTCTATAGAAAAGAATCCTTATTCAGATTCACGGAACTTAAACCGACTGATCTGGAACAGACAGAAAAACTTGAACAGCTTCGCATGCTTGAAAATGGTTTTAAGATTAAAGTAGTAGTTACCGAACATGAAAGTATTTCGATCGATACACAGGATGATCTTGAACGCGCAAGAATGTATTATTCAAGATATTTAAAAATGAAAGAGAACGATGATATATGATTATACCTAAAAGAATAAAGCTTGCGAATTTACCAACTCCCGTACAAACAATTAATTTTGAAGG
>JARLHB010000355.1 GCA_031292465.1 Ignavibacteriaceae bacterium | reverse complement strand
CACTTATCATCCACCATAGTATAAGAAGATGCCTCATCATTATTAATATTTATCTTATGACCGTAATAAGTATTATCCAGACCAATTTTATCAATAATTCTTTTTTTCAATTGACTTGCATAACTGTCACCGGTAATTTTTTCAATTATATAACCGAGGAGCACATAATTTGTATTGCTGTAGGCCCCTTTTTCATCCGGGTTAAATTCCGGTTTATGGTTCTCAAATATTTTCAGCATTTCATCTTCTGTTTTCGGAGAAGTATGATAAGCAGCGTATTCCGAATCGTTTGTAAAATTATACAGGCCACTGTGGTGGTTTAACATATTCCCAATTGTTATTGAATCAGAGTTTGGTATTCCCGGGAAATATTTTGAAAGAGGTACATCAAGCGAAAGTTTTTTTTCATCTATAAGCTGAAAAATCATTACGGCGGTAAACATTTTTGAGATGGAACCTATTCTGTACCGGGTATCCATTGTTTCTAATATTTTATCATTAGCGGTTATGTGTGAATATCCAACTGCTTTTTCATATACTACTTTGCCTGCTTTTGAAATTGTTACAGACCCCATCAGTTTATCATTGTCGTAAAAATATTTCAGAAGGCTGTCGGCCTTAGTCTTGAGAGATTGCTCGTTATGCAAATCCTGTGCAAAAGAAGAACAGTTTATAAATATAAAAAGTGACGCGAGAATAGTGTTTAATAATACTTTATTATGCATAGTACGGAATAAATTTAGTTAACAATTAAAAGAGTTGATTATTAAGTGGAAAAAATAACCATATAGATAGGGATATTCAATAAGTTACGCAAAACAATGTTTTGTACAGCGAATCCCGCCTACCAGCTGGCAGCAGGTTGGTTTCGCCGTACAATTTTGCAAAACATGGGTTATTGATTTACTTTGTGAAAAGCGTATTTAAAATGAAACCTGCCTTATGCAGGCAGGTTTAATAAATTCTAAAGTGAGACTAAAATGATAAATTTTATTAATCTATCAGCTTTTTAATTTCGCTTATGAAAACTTCTTTAGGTGTAAGTCCTACAAACTGATTTACTATATTTCCGTTTTTATCGATAATAAAAGTTGTAGGGATAGAATTAATATTGCCATAAGACTGCACTACATCAGGGGTAGCAAAAAGAACAGGATAATTTATATTATTCTCCTGCGCAAATGAAGCAACCTGATCTTTTGTATCTGTATCAAGTGAAATCCCGATTACTGCTAATTTATTTCCAAATTGTTTCTGAAGATCTACCAAATCCGGGATTCCTTTACGGCATGGCGGGCACCATGTAGCCCAAAAATCAATTATCACTACCTTGCCTTTATAATCAGACAAACTAATTTTCTTTCCCGCCGGGCTTTCAAGAGTAAAACCGGGAGCTTTGCTATCGTTAGAATTTGAATTTTCTACAGCCTGATTATTTGCAGGGCTTTCTTTTCCGCTATTTTGTTCCTTATTTATATCAGAAGCATTTTTATTGCATCCGAAAATTAATAAAAGCGAAAATAGAACAACTGATATTGACAATTTCTTCATGATACCAACCTTATTTAAGTTACTATTTATTAACTGTTTTCATCATTAATTTCTTATCTACGGCAGTATCAGGTTTTACAGTTGAAGCCGGGTTATAACTTGGCGGATAAGGGCCTTGTTCCGGTACCGACCGGGTGTTGTTAACTATAAAAAAGATTACTAATATAACTACAGTTACCGCCGTCCAAAATGTATTTTTATATCTTGGATTTATTAAAGGCTTCTTTTCAACAACTTTTTTGCCTATTTGCCTTTCTCTCGGCTTACTCTTTCCTTGTGCCATAAATTTTAATATCCTTGCAAATGAGATGATAGAACTTTAAATACGATTCTAAAAATAGTAAAAATTCTTTTTACTTCTGCCTGTTAAAAAGTACATATTTTCAGAACAACTCCAATTGACCGGCATAATTTCTTCTAAATGGTTCGTTTGTTATCTTAATTCTTGTAGTATTTAATTTATATTTTCTGCAGCTTAAATTAAAAAGATTTTTAATTGTTTCCGACAATTCTCCTTCACCGGTAAAACGTTTTCCGAACTCTGTTTCATTTAACTTGCCGCCGCGTATGCTCTTAATACTGTTTATAACTCTTTCTGCCCTGTCGGGCATTTCACGTTTCAGCCACTCGATGAACAAATCCTTTACAGAATAAGGAAGCCTTAATATTTCATACCCGGCAAACGAAGCGCCGCAATCAGCAGCATTTTTTAAGATTTCAGGTATTTCTTTATCATTTAACGCCGGAATTACAGGCGCAATATTCACCCCAGCCGGAATATTATTTTTTGCCATTTCTTCAATTACTTTAAGCCTTCTTTCCGGTATAGACGTTCGAGGCTCCATTTTGTTTGCAAGTTCTTTGTTCAAAGTTGTTATACTAAGCATTACGGAAACTAAATTTAACCCCGCCATTTCCTTTAATACATCAATATCCCTTAAAACAAGAGCATTTTTTGTAATTAGCGCCACTGGGTTCCTGTATTTAAGACATACCTGAAGTGCTCTTCGGGTTATACCAAGTTTTCGTTCGACCGGTTGGTAACAATCAGTATTGCCGCAAAATTCAATTACTTCAGGCTTGTAACTTCTTTTATTAAATTCTTCTTCCAGCAGTTGAGGCGCTTTTTCCTTTGTCATAATTTTTGTCTCAAAATCCATCCCGGAAGAAAAGCCAAGAAATTCATGCGAAGGCCTGGCATAGCAGTAAATACAACCATGCTAGCAGCCTCGGTATGGATTAAAAGAATAATTGAAGTACAAATCTTTACTGTCGTTTTTTGAAATTACGGACTTTGACTCATCTTTATAAAAGATTGTACCGGGTTGAACATCAATACTTTCCTCACCTGAATGAAAATCATTATCAGGGTTTTCAAAATCCACAAAGAGTTTTTCAAACCTGTTTTTAGGATTAGACTGGGAACCGCGCCCTTTGTATTTTTGATGAAACATATGGCTGATTAGAGTTTTATTGATCTCTTGTTAAATTACAAAACCGGGATCTTGCAGGATGTGCTAAAGCTATCCTTTTGTTATTCAGGCAGAATGGTTTAAAATAAAGAAAGATTCAGTTTAATAATTACCATAGTGCTGAATCTTCTTTAAAGGCCCTATTTAATCAATAATTACATTGATTTCTTTCTTATTCTGTAAGCTATATAAGACCCCCCAACTAAAACAAAAAATGAACCGGCAAAAATAGTTAGTACCGAAGTCACTATTGAAAACAAATCCATTTTTTTGGCCCTCCCAAAAATTTGAATCAGTGAAACATTCTTTTACTTATCAATCCAAATACATGAATAAACAATCTAAAAGCATTTATTCTTTCCGGGTCAACTTAATAAACGGATTTTTAATTGTAAAGTTTTTGATCACAAATCAGCCCTAATTCGGTTAAATATTCGCTGAATGGTTTTATAAAACCGACAAGCGGTATAAACTTTTAACGGGTTGCTTAAGGAATTACTGCAATGATGGTAAATAAGTTCTATTAATTTTGAAAGAGAATCAATATCAATTTATTTCAAAAGAGAAAATATGACAGTGGTAATTCTCCAGCTCAATAAATAATCCTATTGTGCTTATCTCATCCGTTGAGCGCATATAATTAATATTATGCAGAAGATCGGTCAATCTTATATCGCCTCCGTTTGCAGGCATATCAAACTTCAACCTGCACTGAGAAATATCTTCAGAATAATTTATAACAACCAATCTGTATTGGCTGCCAAGCTTCCATTGCCAGGCAAGCATATTTTCATAAGTGTTGTTATCGGGTGCAGTGGGTGATGGTTCAAGCATTTTCCATTCACCTTCGCGAAAAATTTCAGACTTTGTAATAGACAGAAGCCTTGTATAAAATTCTTTTATTGGTTCGGAAACTTTTTCTTCCGGCTCTCTTCCAAGCTGTACAGGCAGCTTTACTTTTTTACCTTCAAACTGGCCGTCAAAATATAGTTTCATTCCCTGAATAGTGCTTATCAGAACTGCTGCTGCAAGTGATTGTTTACGGCCAAACTTTATAATAGCCCGTGTTTCATCATGATTTTCTAAAAACCTGGCAGATTTAATCTGGTATTCTTTCTCAGCTTCCAGATGGCCAACAATAGGATAAATTTTTTCTGATGCCAGCCTGTCCGTTAATTTTTTATCGTACGTAAAATCAAATCCAAGCTGTTGAAGTTCCCATTCTAAATTCCAGTACGCTTCTGCCAGAAAAATAAAATCCGGCCTTTTATTTTTCACTTTTTCAATCGCAATCTTCCAGAATTCATCCGCCGGTTTGGGAAAATTGGTTTTACTCAATACGCCAAGCCATGTATTTTGAAAGACATTATTTAATTGAAGCATGGCCATGTCACAACGTACTCCATCGCAAAATTCGGTAAGCATTAAAAGTCTGTTTATCATTAATTCACGTGCTTCAGCACTGAAATAATTTACCTGTGCTGTATCCGTCCATGCCGGGAAAAGCGGGTCTCTTCCATGACAGAATACACGGCTGTCACTATCTTCCGTTTTGAAAAATGTATATGGATCCCTGTTAAACAGTTCTTCATCAGCAAAAAGAAATAATTCCGGGTTAGATTTGAGTAATTTTGACCCCGCACTGAAATGATTTGGTACAAAATCCAATACCAGCTTTAAACCTTTTTTATTCAGTGATTCATGAAGATTTTTAAGATCATCCATACTTCCGAGCAGCGGATTAACTTCATAATCATCTATAGCGAAGGGAGAACCAATAACATCTTCTTTTTTCCAGTCTTTTAAGCTTTT
>JARLHB010000354.1 GCA_031292465.1 Ignavibacteriaceae bacterium | reverse complement strand
CAATTAAGCCTAAAATGTTTGAATATATAAAACAAGATTTGGTTTATGTCTAAAAGGGATTGGAAACTACTTTTTGAAGATATATTAGAAAGTATCGGTAAAATAGAAAGTTATACTAAGGAAATCACCTTTGTAGATTTTTCTACCAATCCACTTATAATTGATGCAGTAGTGAGAAATATTGAAATAATAGGCGAAGCTTCTAAAAACATTCCGGTAGAAATATATAAAAAGTTTGATGATGTCCCCTGGAAGAAATTGAATGGCATAAGAAATAAAATTGTACATGAATATTTTCAAATTGATATTTCAATCATTTGGTTCATTATAGAAAATGAACTGACTCCTCTTAAAACAACCCTTTTAAAACATCTGACTGCTAATTAGAAATTTTGTAGATCCTGATCCGAGATTTTGCTAAAACTATGCAATTTAATTATGTAGTATCCGGTTAGACGTTAACTTCTAAATAAGTAAAGACAGGGCGTGTGTCCCTATGTGTGTCCCGTCTCCGTTGATTAAAGAATTACAAAAAGGAAACCCGGCCGCTCATAAAAAAGCAACCGGGTTTATGTGAGGGCAATAAGTTATTTCAGAAGGTTACTTCATCAATATCATTTTCTTCGTCTGTTTGAATGAATGGGAGCCATCCAAAGAAACAGCCTGAAGTGAATAGAAGTAAACACCTGAAGATAAATTCATTCCGTTAGAAGCTGTATTCATAATTGCCTGATGAACGCCTGCTTCTTGTGCAGCACTTACAAGTACTTTTACAACCGCACCGGTAATGTTGTAGATAGTAACCTTAACATTACTTGCGTAAGGCAGTGAGTATTGTATTGTTGTTGACGGGTTGAACGGGTTAGGATAATTCTGGGACAAAGCAAATGTCTGCGGGCCTGCAGATACGCTTACTTCGATTTCCTTAGAATATTGATATGTTCCGTTCATATCCACTTGTTTTAATCTATAGGTAACATTACCGTTTATATTACTTAATTTATCTGTGAAAGAATATTTGGTAACTTTGGTTGATGTACCTTTTCCGTTTACGAAGCCTTCGCTAATCCAGGAAGTACCGGATTTTCTCTGAACTTCAAATCCTTTGTTATTTGCTTCTGTTACGGTTTCCCAATTAAGAGCAACCTGATTTACTGCAGGTGATGCTGTAAAGGTTGTTAATTCAACCGGGGTGGTAGCGCCAAGGCTGTTTAATGCTTTTTGAAGTATTGCTACTGTATATTTAGCATTGTGTACGCCAAGGCTTCTGTCGCTTGTAACAAAATAATATGTATAGATACCCTTAACAATGCTGGGCTGGCCTTTTACTTTTAAGGAATCTGCCATCATACTTACAACTGCTCCGGTGTTATCCTTCGGTAATAAAGCTGCTAAATTGTTAACCATACCCTGAACTTCAGTTTGTACGCCTTCAATTTTGCCGTTGCCATCCCAATCGGATGAAGCTTTAATATCATCAAATGATGTAATGCTTTGACCGTGGCATGACTTACAAACAGTAACATAATCGCCTGTAGAATCACTCATATTCCACTGGTGGTTTGAGTTTGTTCCTCTTGTCTGCATATGGCATGTAACGCAGGCATCTTTTAAACCGCCGTGTGTATTTATGCCGGTTAAAGTGCTGTCGCCATACTGGTAAGCATTTTGCCCTAAGAACATATCGGCCTGCGGCCCGTGATGAGGCCCAAAACGGTCTGAAAATCCATAGTAAGGAGCAGTAGCTGTAATGGTTGTAGCTATGTTTTTTCTTGACTGATGGCAGGTCATACATAACTGGCCGTTACCAACAGAAGAAACAGAATAACCATTCTTTAATGTAACAGGAACTAAGCGTAAACCGTAGTTTGCAGCGGTATGCGGATCGTGGCAAACTGCGCATGTAATCGGCTGCGACGCATCAGTAGCTGCAACGTAACCAGGAGTAGTTTGATTTTGAGAATACTTGTAATAAGCGCTGCCGCTATGGCATGGGAAGCATGACGCCGATGTGGCATCTTTTCCGGCCAAAGGCATAGTTGCATGGTTAGAGGCATTATAATAAGTTCCAACCATGTGATGAGTTGGAGCCTCATGGCATTGCAGGCAAACGCCGGCATCTAAGGTTGCACTAATTTTACTTACATCGCCGAATCCTGCAACGTGATCGGCGCCAGGGCCATGGCAGCTTTCGCAGCCAACATTTGCAACCGGCGCAGCATTGGAATATGTTGAATTAGTTGTAAGTAAATTCCATGCAGTTTGGTCGTTAGTTGGAATAAGTTAGCTTCCTGATGATAGTGTATAAGTCTTATACCAGGTTGTATCATATCCGCTTTGATGAGCGAGATAACCAAAGTTACCGTTATTGGCTTTCTGATCCCATCCTGTTGTATGGCATTTAACACAATTTGTGCCATATGTACCCACCAATTGGTTATTGACAGAGGCAGTTTCTAACTGACCTGTAACACCCTGCTGGAAAATATTAGCGTGGCCTGTTTGCTGCCAGCCAGAATATGTTGCAGAGTGGCACTGGCTGCAATTAGGAGTACCGCCTGTAACACCTTTGTATGTACTTACCCAAAATGTATCTGCATCCGTAGTACTTCCGACAGTAAGTGAAACAATGTACTTGCCGGTTGTATCAGGAATAAAAGTAACATTTTGTGAAGTAGTGCTGGACAGAGTAGTAGATGATCCGCTGGGTGTAGTTATAGTCCATGAGAATGAACTGACTCCACCGGTTGTATCGGCAGTCAAGTACACTTTCATCCATTTAGCCACAGTATGATTTCCGCTGTATATGGGAAAAGTACCAGCCGGAATAGTTCCAAGGTTGCCCTGGGACTTGTATTGGGTTTTTATCTTAGCAGTCTGTCCCAAAACATTGGTGACAGAAGCTAATAAAAAGAAACCCAGAACCATTGTAAAAAGTAATCTAAATTTGTTCATGGGATATCCCCGAATGATTAATTAAAGTTAATTCGGCGGGCATATGACAAATTGTGTACCGTAGAATAATTAAACTAACTCTTTAAATTCAGATAAAAAATTTGTCATTTATTATGCTATTTTCCAGAAGTCAAGAAATATTCAACAATCTTTATCAAATGTGAGATAGAATAAACCCTATATTGCTGAATTTTAAAACACTTACGACAATATTTATTAAATATTTACTAATTAATGTTAGAACAAGGATTTTGCAATTTCCAAGGTCAAAGTCTAAAGTTCAAAGGGTTAGATGTAAAGTATAGAACAATAAATAAATTTAATTTTACTTTATCCTTTGAACTTTGTCCTTTGTACTTTAAAAAGTAAATTTAGATATATAAATTCAAAAGTTTTTAATTTTAAGAATTACGAGGTTCTATTTGGAAAATACTTACAAATCAGCAGGCGTGGATCTGGAAGCCGGTGATGAAACTGTCAGAAGAATAAAATCATTTGCAAAATCTACTTTTAATAAAAATGTAATTTCTGATATAGGACTGTTCGGCGGTTTTTATGAACTTGATCTTACGGAATATAAAAAGCCTGTTCTTGTTTCCAGTGTTGACGGAGTAGGTACAAAACTTAAAATTGCTTTTGCTTTGAACAAGCATAATACGGTCGGGCAGGATCTGGTAAATCATTGTACTAATGACATCGCAGTTTGCGGAGCTAAGCCTATTTATTTCTTAGACTATCTTGCATTCGGCAAATTAAACCCCGACGTAGCAGAAAAAATTATTGAAGGCTTTTCAATTGCCTGCAGAGAAAACGAGTGTGCATTAATTGGCGGCGAAACCGCTGAAATGCCGGGGCTTTATTCGCCTGATGAATACGATATGTCCGGTACGATCGTCGGCATTGTTGAAAAAGACAGAGTTATCAACGGGAAAGGTATTACTAAAGGTGATGTGCTTTTAGGTTTTGCATCAAACGGCCTGCATACAAACGGGTATTCTCTTGCACGTAAAATATTATTTGAAAAATATAAAGTAACAGATAAAGTTGATGGACTTGAATTGCCGGTTGGTGAAGAATTGCTGAAAGTGCATAAATCATATCTGAAATTAATTTCTCACCTTAAAGAGAACTTAAGTATAAAAGGATTTTCTCATATAACCGGCGGCGGTATAATTGGCAATACAAAAAGAATTATTCCCGAAGGCCTGTCATTAAATATAAACTGGAGCGCCTGGAAACTTCCGGCAATTTTTAAATTGATTCAGTCAACCGGAAATATTCCTGACGAAGAAATGAGGAAAGTATTTAACATAGGTATCGGGCTGATAGCTGTTATAAATAAAAATGATGCTGCAAAAGCAATAGAACTTTCTAAGCAGATTAATGAAAATGCAATTGTGCTTGGAGAAGTAATCTGATATTAAAAACGGCAGCAAAATCTGAATTTAATTCTGAATGCTATTCATTGAATCGCATTTTTTATATACTATTGTAAACCATACAAAAAAAACGGGGCTGGCAAAATTTCTTTCACAAGCCCCGTTTATATGAGAGAGAGTTTTTTTACTACTTGTTAGACTCTGTACAGCCAAAAAAGTTTAATATATTAATATTATTATCGCATAAATTCTTATAATATTTAAAAATGATGCAGTTCTTAATCGTTTATGCATTGTTGTTTATAAATATTCCGCTAATACTGCTATTCTGACTTATAAGACTGGATTTTTATTTTAATATTTGAAATATTAAATTTGTACGAAACAGAACCTTACTGTCAAAATAGTTTATATTTCAACAGCTAATTATATTGTTTTATTAGTTCTATGTTGAAATAATTTTACGATTAAATGATTTTATAAATAAAAGTAGGGGAGGAAGAATACATTATGTTTATCGATACCCACGCACATTTGTTTTATCCGAACTTTAACGAAGATGTTGATGAAGTAATCAGCCGCGCTAAAGATGCGGGTGTACACAATATTATAGTACCTGCAACGGACATTGAAACATCACATAAAGTTATAGAGCTGATTGAAAAGTATGATTTTATATACGGCGCAGTAGGCGTGCATCCTCATGATACAAAAGACTGGCAGGATTCTATAATAGCTGAAATTGAAGCGCTTGCTAATCATGACAAAATAGTAGCAATAGGTGAAATCGGACTGGATTATTTTTATGATTTTTCACCCAAAGATAAACAGATGGAGGCTTTTAAAGCACAGATTGAACTTGCGTTAAGAATTAATAAGCCGATTATTGTTCACACACGCGATGCCGACGATGATATGATGAATGTAATACGTTCATATAGTGACAGCGGTTTGAAAGCCCAGTTTCACTGCTTTAACAGTACTCTGGCAAATGCAAAGGAATTAGTCCGGCTGAATCATTTCATTTCTTTTACAGGTAATATTACATTTAAAAAATCTGAAGGGTTAAGGGAAATTGTATCTGCTTTAAGCCTTGAAAGCGTTATGCTTGAAACTGATTCGCCGTTTATGACTCCGGAGCCATACAGGGGAAAAAGGAACGAGCCTGCCAATGTTAAGCTTGTGGCAGAAAAGCTGGCAGAACTTCATCATCTTACAGTAGAAGATGTAGCACGCCTAACTTCATATAATGTATTCAGGATGTTTGGTATTGGTTCCAAACCTGATAAAATAAGTTTTACATATAAGATAGGTAATTCTCTCTATATAAACGTAACCAACCGCTGCAATGCAAAATGCGAGTTTTGCGACAGGGAAGGCGAAGCAGTAGTAAATGGTTATAAACTGCGTATGTTAAAAAGTGAAGAGCCTGATGCTTTAGTTTATATAAATGAAATTGGAGATCCGAAACAATATCACGAAATAGTTTTTTGCGGATACGGCGAGCCTACCATAAGATGGGATGTTGTAAAAAAAGTAGCAAAGTATGTTAAGGATATGGGCGGCAGAACAAGAATAAACACCAACGGGCACGGCAATCTTATAAATAAAAGAAATATTCTGCCTGAATTCAAAGGAACAATTGACGCTGTTTCTATAAGTTTTAAT
>JARLHB010000353.1 GCA_031292465.1 Ignavibacteriaceae bacterium | reverse complement strand
TTTATCTCTTTTTGCTAAAGAGCTCTTAAGCTCGGCAATAGTTTGTGCAAGACGTGCAACATCTTTGCCGTTTGTTTCCCTAATCTGTTCAATCTGATTTAACAGATCAGCATTCTTTGCATTTAATGAATCAAGCTGAACTTGTATTTGAGAGACCTGAACTTTAAGCGTGGTTATTTGTGCAAAGTCTCCCTTCCTGGTATCTATAGCATTACTCAGCTTATCAATGGAGCCGTTAAAATCATCCGGGTAAAGGCTCTTATCCAGAAGGTCCTTGTTGCCGGCATAATCATTTTTAAGCTGATCAATCTGTGATTGAATATTATTCAGATCATCCAAAGACTGAGCGCTCTTAACTGCATCTTCAATTTGGTGATGTTTGGCTTTAAAGTTTTGTACTATCTGGTAATCCTGCTGGGCAAAACTATACCCGCATAATATGAGGAAAAACGAGACTGCTAAATAATAATTTGCTATCTTTTTCATTTTATCACTCCTCCTTCCTAATACCATTTGAGGTTAGATTGATTTTATTAGTGCTGTTTTCACCGTAAACCAATTCTATAAAAGGATTTCTTTGGTTAAAAGCCGGATTCTGAACACCCGCCGAGTCGGATATTTCTATCTTCCTTTCTAAGCGGAGGCCTCCTTCCCTGTCATTGAACACATAAACATTTTTAAAGTTATCTGCTACCATAAAATAATAGCCATCCCTGTTTCTTATCACCCTAAGCTGTTTATTCTGGTATGATAGAGAATCACCGGTCTCTTTATAGAACAACATTTTGGCATTGAATGACTCAGAGTACCTTTCTACCGCTACATTCCCGTCATTATCTATGTTAAGTACCGATTCAACAGGCCATGAAAAATCAGCGGGTTTTAGCACTAACGATGAACAAGCGGTAAGAAAAACTAGCAGAAACGAACCGAGATAAACAAGCGTTTTCATCTGTCCTCCTAATTATTTATGTCACAATTCATAAAGGAACAAGCACTTAACCTTAAACATAAAAGCCATAGTTTTACAATCTTTCTGTTCAGAGTTCTTATTACAATAGGAATAACCACATTAATTATACCATGCATTTTTTGCTTTATATTGATAGAATATCAGATAGAATCTATTCAAGGTACGAATTGAAGTATGAAAATTTTTCATGCTTGATTTATCATGTAGGAACTTTGCTTATCAAGTTCATACGATTTTATAAAAAAATTTTCGGTTCATTAGCCAGTAGAAACCTTACAAGTTAGAGCCATAAGAAAATCCCCCGACTTCGTTTCACTCAGCCACCCCCTTTGCTAAAGTGGGACTTTTTAAAAAAAAGTCTCCCCTTAGTAAGGGGAGTACCCGATTTATCGGGGGAGGGATTCAAACGGGCACATGATGGTAGAAACCTTACAAGAAGGAACTTGAATTCCTCCTGAGGCGGATCAGCCTCTGGCTGAGAACTTGTAACTTATAACCTGCTTCCCTTTCCTTGCTTCCCTTCCTTTTTTTGTATAATTTACATTAAATGTCTTTAGAGGGATAATGATGATTAGATTTACTTCCCTTATATTTCTTATTCTATTATCCTTTCCGCTGTTTGGCCAGACAAAAAATGTTACTGTAATTACTCTGGACGGAGAGATAAATCCTGCTGCATCAGACTATATCCATTATGGCATTGAGCAGGCAAAGGAAAACAATTCGGAATGCTTAATACTTAGGCTTAATACACCCGGCGGCTTATTAGAATCTACAAGAATAATAGTTTCCTCAATACTTGAATCCCCTGTTCCTGTGGTGGTATATGTATCTCCTCCCGGTGCAAGAGCAGCATCTGCCGGAGTTTTCATTACACTGTCTGCCCATATTGCCGCTATGGCACCCGGGACTAATATAGGCGCCGCCCACCCGGTTTCAATTCAGGGTCAAATGGATTCAACTATGACGGAGAAAGTAACTAATGATGCTGCTGCTTTCATAAGGTCAATCAGCCAAAAACGGAACAGGAATATTCAATGGGCTGAAGAAGCAGTAAGGAAAAGTTTATCAATTACTGAAACTGAAGCCCTGAACCAAAATGTTATTGACCTGATTTCTCCCGGTTTAAGAAGCCTTCTGGATACTCTAAACTCTAAGCAGGTTCAAACTATTAAAGGCACTGTTGTATTGCAGACAAAAGATGCTAAAATAAATTATCTTGATATGAGTTTTCAGCAAAAGCTGCTGAGTATTCTTAGCGACCCCAATATTGCATACATTTTATTTATGCTCGGAATTTACGGGCTTTTATTTGAGCTATATAACCCCGGATTAATCTTCCCCGGAATAATTGGTGTAATAAGCTTAGTGCTGGCATTTTACACAATGTCCACGTTGCCAATTAATTATGCCGGTTTAATTTTAATTATATTCGCTGTTGTTTTGTTTATATTAGAAATCAAAATAGTCAGTCACGGTTTGTTAACTGCCGGAGGGATACTATCATTAATTATGGGCTCGATAATGCTTATAAATAATGAATCGCCGCTGAATGCAGTATCTATATCCTGGGAAGTTATTGCTCTTGTTACAGTGCTTACATTGTTATTCTTCTTTTTTGCAATAAGCCTTGGTATAAAAGCCCAAAGAAGAAAACCGGTTACAGGCCCGCAGGGACTGGTAAATGAAATTGGCGAAGCAATAACTGAAATAGACAGGAACGGACTTGTTAAATTACATGGCGAAATATGGAAGGCTGAAAGCCAGGAAGGATATATTTCCAGGGGGAGCAAAATAATTGTCACTGGTATTTCAAATTTGAGGCTATTAATTAAGAAATCTGATAAATAATCAGAAATAAAACAAGGAGGAAAGTATGCAGGATGCAGCTATTTATTTTTTTATAATTCTTTTATTTGTAATTATTATCTTATCAAATTCGATAAAGATTTTGCGGGAATATGAAAGAGGCGTAGTTTTCAGACTCGGCAGGCTGATAGGTGCAAAAGGCCCCGGTATCATATTTTTAATACCTATGGTCGATAAATTAGTAAAAGTAAGCCTGCGTACTATTGTAATGGATGTACCCCCTCAGGATATAATTACTAAAGATAACGTAAGTTTAAAAGTAAACGCGGTTGTTTATTTCCGCGTAGTTCACGCAGAAAAGGCTATCGTTGATGTAGCAGATTATTTGGCTGCAACTTCCCAAATATCACAGACAACTTTGCGCAGTATCCTGGGACAGTCAACATTAGATGAACTGCTTGCGGAACGCGATAAAATAAACCGCGAATTACAGCAAATAATTGATGATCAGACTGAGCCGTGGGGAATAAAAGTTACTACTGTAGAGGTAAAACAGGTTGATCTTCCACCTGAAATGCAGCGAGCAATAGCTATTCAGGCGCAGGCAGAACGTGAAAGGCGCGCTAAAATTATCCATGCAGAAGGTGAATTTCAGGCAAGCCAAAAACTTTCGGAAGCTGCCGAAGTGATAGGTAAGTTTCCTGTAGCAATTCAACTACGCTTTTTACAAACACTTACGGAAATATCATCAGACAAAAATTCCACTATAATATTCCCGGTTCCCATTGATTTG
>JARLHB010000352.1 GCA_031292465.1 Ignavibacteriaceae bacterium | reverse complement strand
CCGTTTGACAATTTTTTCCCCGAGTGTTAAGTCGTTTTTGTTAGCAATCCATTTGGCAACAGCTTCTGCAAAAAACGGGCTGTACGAAATGTTTTTTGTGTTATCAATCCTTTCATCCCGCCACTGCAATATCCTGTTTGCTTTCTCATTAGCAATAAACTTCAGTTCATTATATTTCTGAGTAATGACTAAGTTCTTTTCGCTATTATAGTAGGTTATGCCCCCAAGAATTAAGATAATTAATATAATTATCCCCAGTAGTAGGAAATTTAATTTTGCTATTTTACTCATTATATACTCTACAATTATGTATCAACGCGCACGGCTAATAAAAATATCTATCCCCTTAATGCATTAATCATCGTTCTCTACTTTGATTATCGCATAAATTCACATTTATTTAAAGTACCCAGTAATTTGCAGTCTTAATAGTTTTTTTAGATCCTCTTCTTATTGTTTTTAATAAATCAGATAGTTTACTTTTTCCCGGTCCTAAATAAATATCCTGATAATGTGAAGAATAGATGTAAGGCGTGTTGAGGATATTTTTTAGGAGTCCTTTTATTTTAAGACGTAAAAGATAAGTATTAGCAGTAGTTAACAGTTTTTTAAAATTAATATTAAAACACCGTTTATGAATTTTTACATAACGCGGTAATATCTTCCCCTTCATTAATAACCTTGTACAATTTTGAAAAATAATTCCAAGCATACCCCTCAAATTATAACATTTACGCAAACTATTTTTATTTAATAAAAAATAAATAATAACTTAAAGAATAGCAAAGTGTTTGTAGTAATATTATCACAAAAATCAGATATTTATAGGTTTTAAATTGTGATAATCTTATTCCGGAGAATTGGGGTACCTGCACAAATCAGATGACTTATTATACCCGTTTAAGGATGAAATTTTTTGCCGTTGGAAAGCATTTCCAAAATTAGCTTTATGCGCTTTTGCCGGGTTTCCGTTTTTTTTGCAGTTTGCAGCCTGTATGTAATTGAGTAAATATTTGTTTTGTTAAGTGTGTTGAAAAATGTTTCAGCCTTCTTATTCTTTTTTAACTCCATTAAAAAATCTTCGGGCACAGCAGCCGTACTTTGCGGGCTGTAAGCCGTATTCCATCTTCCGTCTGATTTTGCAGCCTCTATCTCTTTCATACCGGATGGCTTCATTTTACCGGACTTAATTAACCTTTCCGCATTTTGGGTATTCCTTTCAGACCATTTGCTTCCGGGACGGCGGGGTGTAAACTTTTGCAGCCATGATGTATCGTCATACTTATCCTTTTGACCGTCAATCCAGCCGTAACAGAGTGCTTCATCTAAAGCTTCCGGATATGTAACAGAGTTTTTGCCGGAATCTTTTTTGAAAATGCGGAGCCATATTTCTTCATACTTTAAATGTTTTTGTTCCAGCCACCTTTCAAACTCTTTCGCTGATTCAAACGAAATAACCGGGTTAGTTTTTCTCATAATTTCCTATTTCAATATTTCCCGGCAAAAATGATAATTCTTTTAATTAATTCCGGTGAGCTGTTTCATAAAGAAATACAGAAATAAAAAAAGCCTTCAATACGGAAGGCTTTTTTATATATACATCTATCCTGATTCATCTAATTTAAGGGATAATCGGTATATCCTTTTTCACCAGGCGAATAGAACGTATTTTTGTCGGCTTCTACAAGCTGTTCGTTCTTCTGCAGCTTAACAACAAGATTAGGATTAGAAATGAAAAGCCTGCCTATTGCTATAAGGTCGCCCTTTTTATCCTGTAAATCACGTTCAGCTCTTTGCACATCATACCCGCCGGCAAGAATTATGGTGCCCGTAAAATTTTCACGGATTAAAGCTTTTACAGCCGGATTAACCTTTGGAGCGCCCATTGCGCTGTGATCAACAATATGCATGTAGGCAAGATTCAGTTTGCTAAGCTCGCGGGCAAGTAATGCATAAGTTTCCTCAATACCGTCATATTCGGCCATATCATTTGCTGCGCCATAAGGAGATACTCTTATCCCGAGCCTGTCGGGTCCGATTGCATCTGCAACTTTTTTTGCAACTTCAACTGCAAAACGGATTCGGTTTTCCGGCGAACCACCGTAATTATCTGACCGCTGGTTTGCAGTCGGATTAATAAATTGTTCTATAAGGTAACCGTTAGCGCCGTGCAATTCAACGCCGTCAAACCCTGCTTCAACAGCAAGCTTTGCACTGTGTACATACTCTTCTATGGTGCTTTTAATTTCATCCAATGTCATTTCCTGTGGTACTGGATAATGCTGTAGTTGTTTCTGGTCCGTCCATGTTTCGCCTTTTAGCCCTATTGCTGAAGGAGCTAAAACTTTTGCGCCGTCAGGCAAGTTTAAAGGATGTGAAACCCGACCGGTATGCATTAATTGAACAAAAATATGAGAGCCTTCGCTGTGAACTGCATCTGTAACTTTGTGCCAGCCTTTTGCCTGTTCGTTATTAAAGAGTCCGGGTATTCTTGCATATCCAAGCCCGTTAGGCGATGGGGAAGTGCCTTCGGTAATAATTAATCCTGCGCCTGAACGCTGTTTGTAATACTCCGCCATGATATCGTTCGGGATATTGTTTATAGCCCTGCTCCTCGTCATTGGCGCCATAACAATACGATTTTTTAATTTAATACTTCCAAGATTGTATTCACTAAATAATAGACTGCTCATTAATGATCCCTTCCTTTAATATTGTAATTTAAATTTTTATAAATCCGATTTTTCGTTTAGTATTTATATATCTAAATGAATCGATATATTAGATAAAATTTTTATTTCTGCAGGGCTTCTCCTGCAATTGCCGAAGCAAACTCTTCCAAAACATGTTTGTTAACAGTAACGGTTATATGTCTGCCGTTTTTCTCAGCATTTAATATGCCGGCATCAGTAAGAATTTTTAAATGATGCGAAACAGTAGGCTGTGAAAGCTCTGCAATTCTTTCAGCTTCACCGCATGAAATACTTCCTTTGCAGGCAATTTCCTTTATTATACGCACCCTTGTTTTATCAGATAACGCACGCGCTATCTTTACAATTTCGTTTTCTTTTAACATAATATTTACTTATTGAAATGTATCGATATATTGTAAACATATCAATTGACGCAGCCGTCATGTGAAGCAGATGTGACCTTAATAACTTTTCCGGATGGAAAGCTGAAGTAATATAACGAAAAGGCTATAGCCCTGCGTATAAAGAATAGTTGTTAAACCTTAATTCAAGCGGGCCTGCATGAAGTATAATTTTCTTTGATGTACGAAGGCCGATGCATTTAAGAGCTTCTAAATTTGAAGACAGTATCCATGCTTCCGAGCCGGGGAATTTTTGTTTTAGCGTATCACCGATGCTTTTGTATAAATCGTTTAAGTCTTCCGGCTGCATGCGTTCGCCGAACGGTGGATTCATTATGAGTGTTGATTTACCGGCAGGAGGCTCAATCTTTACAAAATCCTTCCGGGTTAATGTAATTTTGTCCTGAAGCCCCGCAGCCCTTATGTTGCCTTTAGCCATGCGGACTGCCTCCGGCGAAATGTCCGAGCCGGATATAGACAAATTAAAATCGCTTTTACTTTCTGACGCTTCGTTAAATATTCTGTCCCACAAAGGTTTGTCAAAATTATTCCAGTTCATAAAACCGAATTTTTTCCTGTGTAAATTGGGCGCAATATTATGGACAATCATTGCCGCTTCAATTAAGATGGTGCCGGAACCGCACATGGGATCTATAAAATTACTTTGTTTGTCCCAGCCGGACATTAAAATTAACCCCGCTGCAAGCGCTTCGTTCAGGGGTGCTTCGTTCACTTCATTCCTGTAACCGCGTTTATGAAGCGAGCTGCCGGAGCTGTCAAGCGACAATATCACTTCATCATTTTGTATATAAACATTTATTCTAACTGTAGGATCATCAAGGTCTACATTCGGGCGTATGCCTGTCTTATTCCTGAATTGATCAACTATTGCGTCTTTTGCTTTTAAGAAGACATACTGCGAATTTTTAAAAATAGGGGAATTAACCGCGCTATCTAAAGCAATTGTATCTTTTTCCGTCAGATATTTCGACCAGTCAACTTTCTGCACGCCGCGGTAAAGCCAGGTCTCATTAGAAGCTTTGAACTTATAGATAGGCACTAATATCCTTAATGCTGTGCGTAAATGAAGATTGGCTTTGTACAGAAGCTGCATATCGCCCTTAAAACCAACAGCCCTGGTCATTTTAGTTATATCTTCTGCGCCTAATTGCTTCAACTCTTCGGATAGAACATCTTCAAGACCGTGATGAGTTTTAGCCGTAATTTGAAATTTATCTTTTGAATCGAAAACTGTCATTTGTAAATCTAAATATTATTATGGAAACAGTGTAAAGATAACCTTTTCCGGCAAGGATTAAAAAAGAACGCCGCCTAAAATAAATTCTAAAAGTTTATTTGCATTTTACTTTTTCCCGAATCTTTTTGTAACTTGTAGCGTTCAAACCAATGCAATAATGCCGGGGATTATTTTCGTAGTTACAGTTAGGGCGGCAGTAACAAAAATATTTTATTCACTAATCTAAAATATTATTTATGAAAAAATTATTGTTCGGACTAAGGATATTTTTAATAAATGTTGATTTGAAAATCATTTCCATATTTATTATCGGTTTCTTAATATTTCCACAATACACTTATGCACAGAAAAAAGTTGTAGGGTATTATGAAAGCTGGTTTACCGATTATTCTGCAGATAAAATAGAATATAATAATCTTACGCATATTATAAACTCATTCGCTCAGCCGAATTCAGACGGTTCTATAAATATGCCATACGGAATACCAAATTCTTATCTCGTAACACTTTCACACCGCAATAATAAAAAGTTGTTAATATCATTTAATAATGAAACAAATTCCTTTGACACGGTTACGGCAGATACAACATTAAGAGCAAAATTTATCGACAATGTGGTTAAATTTCTTACAACTTATCATTACGACGGTATTGATATAGACTGGGAGTTCCCGGATGCAGCGCAGGGAAAGAACTTAACATTGTTAGTCCAGCAGATGCGCAAAAAATTTCAGGAAACGGACACTACCTGGCTTATTACTATGGCGGTTCCGGCCGGTTCGTGGTACGGGCAATATTATCAGTACGAGAAAATGGTATCTTATGTTGACTGGTTTGCAGTTATGACTTATTATTTCCACGGGTCATGGTCCTCTCAAACGGGGCATAATGCGCCATTGTATGGATCGTCAAAGGATAATGAAGGAGACGATTCAAGCTCTGTGGTCTATATGACAAGTACAAGAAAAGTACCTGCTTCAAAGCTGCTTCTTGGATTGCCCTTTTACGGCATAGAATTTTTTAAGACAAAAGGCTTATATCAGTCGTTTGATACGAGCAATGTACCGGAGATAAATTACGCGGACTTAATGGATACGATTTCAAACGGCAAGTGGATTTACCACTGGGATAATACATCAAAAGTACCTTATTATACCGACAGCAGTTCTACAAAGTTTATTACTATAGACGATACTATGTCTATAAGGCTTAAGACACAGTTCAGCAT
>JARLHB010000351.1 GCA_031292465.1 Ignavibacteriaceae bacterium | reverse complement strand
TTCTCCTCTACTTACTTTTATATTCTCAATATTTTGAGCTTTACCACCAACTAATTCTTCTCGGATGAATTTTACAGAGCCTTCTTCATAATTTATAAGAAAATTGAAGTTGGAGTATCTATTAAGTAATGGACGAATTTTATTGTCCATTTCCAATTCCTGCAAACCATCGAAAAAACGTGAATCTTTATTAAACTTTAAAACCCTTTGAGCATCATTAAGCAAATCATTATCCCAATAAAATAAATCTTCCGTAAATGCATTAAAATACAAGGTGTCTCTTTCAGTTACATTACCATCTTTATCAAACTTCTTACCAACTTGCCTAAAATCCATTGACAATCTTGTTTTACCTGTGCCATTGTAAGCAAATAATAAAGTATACTTTTTATTTAGTGAACGAAGATAAATTACCAGCGCTTCTAAATCTGAATATGTTGTAAATTCTCTACTCATACACTTACCCCATTAAAATTTGGAAATAAATTCTGCATTAAACTTTTTTTGTGCTCTTTCAATGTTTCAATCTTTTGGCTTTGGGCTTTAATGATATCATCTAATGATAAAAGGCAATCAGATATTTTTTGTTGTTCTTTTCTTTCTTTATCAGGTGGAAGAAAAATCGGATAGGATTTATATTCCTCTGCGTTTATTCCGGGTTGACCTGAACGTACAGATGTAGCTAATATCCACTTTTGATAATGATTAGTTAATGTTTGCGCATAAACGAAATATGGGATAGCATCCTTAATTGTAAAACGAATTAGGAAACCAGCAAAATATATTTTCCCGTTTTCCTTTCTGTGCAGGTAAGATTTACCAACACTTGCACCTGTTCTTGCAAACAATAAATCGCCGACATTTACAGAATACCTTTCTTCCAAAGGGCCTTCAGGCGATGTTAAAGGATTAGGGGTAAACGATCTTGTATCTTCATCGATATCAGTTATTCTTATGTATTTATTTTCGCCATCAAATTCAACTGCGGCACTGTTCATTCCATACATTACATTTTCAGAAATCTCCTCCAATTTCTTCTCCCCCCATTCTCCACTTTTTTTAAATTCTTTAAACCTTATCCTTGGTACTTTTTCATCTTCTTGCGGGAAAAGGTTTTGCATCAAGCCTTTTTTATGTGCTTTTAGTTCTTCAAGTTTTTGACTTTCTCCATTTATAAGTTTGTCCAAAGAAGAAAGAAAACTGGCTATTTTTTGTTGCTCACCAGTTTTTATATTTGGAAATAAAACTATTTTTTCTTTTAGAATAGAAAAGTGTCTTTTGTATTCTTCTTGTTTTACTGGATTATATATAATGAAGTGATATATAAATATTCTATCAATTAATTCATTTGATTTTAAAATTTTTATCCCATCTGCTCCCTGTGCAAATGGCTCATATGCCAATTTAAGAATACATGTATGATCGCCAAATACTATCAACGGCAAATCGTTTGTAATTATTGCATCCTTATCGTTCGTCCATCCACAATAAAAACTTTTTGATTGATCGATTATAGGATAATCTCCATTTGGTAAATAATTTGACGAAAGGAGTTTTTTAGGTGGTGTGATTGTTAAAATTAGATTTCCAACTTTATCGGCATTCCACCCACCATCATTATTGAATTCAGGGAACCGCAGCTTAGGCACTAATTTATTTTCATCTGTACTACTCATACGCCTTCAGTCCTGATATTTCACGCGCTTGTGCCTGTTTCTTTAATAAGGGGATTAAATCTTCCATCAATGCCAGCTCTTTTAATCTGCGTTCTTTCCAGCTTAAATCTAAAGGAGCTAAAAGCTCGGTAAGCTGCTGGCCATCAAAAATCATCCTGCTCAAAATGCCTTCTGTAAAATTTTGCAATATTGTTGCTTCCAGTCCGTTTTTATTTGCAATAACAGCTAATTCTTTATTATATTTTTCTGCTTTAAAACTCTGGTAGCCGTCTCGTATTTCTTTTTCATTAATCGCCTTGCCTGCTTCCAGGTTATTAATGTAATCCACAATATCGTCCCGCTCATCCATAAGGTTAGCGCTTGAACCTATCAAACTTATTAGTTGCTCCCGCGTCATTATTTGTCTGGAAGGTTTCGTTTGTGTGTATTTGGCAATAAGCGACATAATGTAATCATAATCCACCACAGCAGAAGCAAACAATATAAACTCAAAATCTAATTGTTGTATATCTGGCTGGGCATTATTACCTTCTTTCTGCTGTAAATCCTTAAGTTGTTTGGCGGTTTCCAAATAAGAGCTTCTGAACGAGCGCAATTGTTCTTCAGGTAAAACAGTATCAATTTTTACTTTTTGTTCTTCACTTAGATCAGTGTATTGGTCAAGTTGTGTCTTAAGCCTTTGTACCTCTTTAAAACGGTTAATAAATTCTATACGCGCTGTATCGCCTTTAATGTTATAAACTTCCTGCGGTTCTGCTACTAAATTATTCCTTTGCATAAATTGCCCCATAGCGGCAACAGCTTTTTCGAATTTTTCGATTACTTTAGGCGCAGGCTCAACCAACCATATTTCTTTTGCTCGCA
>JARLHB010000350.1 GCA_031292465.1 Ignavibacteriaceae bacterium | reverse complement strand
CAAAATTGGCAAACGATTATAAGCTCTCAGCTATTGGCGAACTTACATCCGGCATAGTTGAAGAAATACTTTCGCCTTTACAGGTAATATCAAGCACAACAGAACTTATCCGCTCAGACGACAGCCAGGTTGATGGAGAAGTCTTTGATACAATAAATACACAGGTTAAAAAAGTTAAAAAAATTATTAACAATCTTTTAAAGTTTGCCGGTAATAATGATGTTAAATCGAAAGTTCAGCCGTGCAATATTAATGAATTAATAAACGAATTTTATATGCTCACGGTTTCTTCGCTTAGTAATGATAAGTACGAATGCATTACCGATCTTGAAGAAAATCTTCCTCCTGTAATTACACGGCCTAATTATATATATCAATTACTGACAAATATATTTTCAATGATAAGATCTCAAAAAGGCAATGAAGGCGGCATACTTATACAGACTAAATACAGGGATGAGAAAGTTGAAATAAAATTTTTAACTACAGATTGTGAAGAGGATTTAAAACAAGAAAACCTGAGAAACAATAAGGATATTAATCTAAAAATTATAAATAATATAATGGCCAGCCACGAAGGCGAATTATTTATAGATTCAAACGATACTAACGGAACAATAATTAATTTATCATTCCCTATTAAGAGGAATCTCGGCAAATGAAAATGAATATTATAGCTGTTCTTATTACTGTTTTTAGCTTATCTGCATTTGCCGGCAGCAGCAATACCAATACATCTCTTGCAGATAAGATCTCAAAAAACAATTTAACGCCCGGAATTACTACAGCAACAACCGACAGTGTTAATGTAAAACAATTAGTGCTTGCGCAAATTGATGCTGCAAGGAAAAAACAGGTGCAGGATTCAATAGCAGCAGCCGAAGCTAAAAGTGCGCAGGTTGTACCGCCGGTAGCTATAGTTGCCGAAAAGGCAAAAGTCGTATTGAAAAAAAATATTGAAAAAACACAATGGGAAAAACTGTATGCTTATGCTGCGCCTGTAATGCAGTACATACAGATGTCTAATGAAATGGCCATAAGGATTACTGTGATGGTATCCGTTTCTTTCTTTGCTTTTGCTATAGTCTTTATCAGGCGTAAAAAGTTGAGTGTGAAAAATTCAAAGAAAAAAGATTATAAAGACGGGATAAAACTTATAAGAGAAGAAAGAGTAAAAGATAAAAGGGACAGTAAATTATCTCTCATAAGGAATAAATTAATCGGAAGTGCGTCATCATTTCAGTTATCGAATGACACAATTACAAAAAATGCCAGAGAGTTAAATATTGCTAAAGGTGAGATTTACCTTGCGGCCAGAATTAAATCTCATGAACTGAAAAAAGCCAGTTATTAAAAAAAATATAAAATGGAATTATACTTTGTAAAGTTCATGATAAGTACCGGGATAAAAGAAGATTAGGAATAGAAAATGGTAAAAGGAATATATACTGCAGCCAGGGCACTGGATTCAAGGATGCGCAATCTTGATATAGTTGCAAACAATTTGGCAAATGTAAATACCACGGGGTATAAAAGAGAAATTCCTTTTTCCGAAGTTATAGATGAATATGGAAATGCTCAAATACGGCAAACAAGTGATTTCCGGCCCGGAGATTTGGCGCAAACATCAAACCCGCTTGATCTTGCTATTGTTGGCAACGGATTCTTTGTCGTGCAATCTGAAAATGGACTTCAAATGACACGTAACGGGAAATTAAGCATTTCAAGCGAAGGCTATCTTGTTAATGAACAGGGTTATAAGCTTATGGGTAAAAATGGTGCAATTAATATTAATAACCTTCAGTTGGATAAAGAGAAGCAATTAACAATATCTAATACAGGCGAAATCAAATTTGGAGATCAAAGTATTGACAGTATACTAATTGTTAAACCTGAAGATCCACAGGAGTCTGAAAGAATATCAGGCGAGAATTTTTCAGCCGGGACAAGCGGTTATACAGTGTCCGCGGAAGGTGAGTATCAAATCAGGCAGGGTTATATAGAAGAGTCTAATGTTAATCCAATTAAAGAAATGCAGGATATGATTATGCTCAATAGCCAGTACGATTCAGCTCATAAAATGATAAATTATTTGGATAAAACGCTCGATGAAGCAAATCAAATTGGAAAAGTTTAATAAGAAGGAGTTAATATATGTCGACTAGGGCACTAAGAACCGCAGCTTCGGGAATGTCTGCTCAGGAGTTGAATATTGAAGTAATCTCGAATAATATAGCAAACATTAACACAACAGCGTTTAAAAAGAATAAGCCTCAATTTCAGGATCTTATGTACCAGCAGGTAAGCGTAAGTCCTATTAATAGTGAAAGTTCAACGGCTGTATCGGGAAATACCCTGCAAATAGGTAATGGTGTTCAGCCCACATCAACTGAAAAAATCTTTAACCAGGGAGACATGACCCAGACAAATAATCAACTTGATTTAGCAATCTCGGGCCAGGGTTTCTTTCAGGTTAAAAAGCCTGATGGCACATACGCTTATACGCGGGACGGCTCATTTAAAGTTGACTCCGAAGGCAAAATTGTAACAAGCAGCGGATATTATCTTGATCCAAGCGTGACAATAGATGAAAACACTTTAAGCGTTACAATTGCAAAAGATGGTTCGGTGCAGGCAACGAAAGTTGGTGGAAGTACAAGCACGGCTGGTAATATTGAACTGGCAAGATTTATGAACCCGGGCGGGCTAAAATCTCTCGGGGATAACTTATATGAACAAACTGAAGCATCCGGAACACCAATTATAGGAACTCCTAATACAAGCTCATTTGGTTCTGTAAACCAGGGTTATCTGGAAGCTTCAAATGTTGATATTGTAGAAGAAATGATTTCAATGATTTCCGCACAGCGGGCATACGAAATTAATTCAAAAACTGTTCAAACCGTTGAGCAGATGATGCAAATGGCTAATAACCTTAAAAATAATTAATTAAAAATGTTTTCATTTGTCTTAATTATAATGTCCCTTTTTGTCCATTCCGGCGATTCCTTAAAAGCCGATATGGATAAGTATCTAAAGAAGAATCTTTCTCAATATGAAAGCTTTGATTATAATATTCTGCAAAATCGTTCGGAATTTAAAATTATTAAAATAATTGAAGACAGAGAATTTAGCCTGAATGGAAACTTAGTTTACGTTCCTGTTGAAGGAATTGCAAAAGACGGCAGAGCAATAAAATCGATTATTACAATACGTGTAAAACTGTATAAGAGTATTCTGGTAACGGCAAAGCAATTAGAACGGGCTGAAGTTTTTACTCCGGCAGATTTTGTACTGAAAAAAATGGATATAACACAGATTAAAGGAACTACTTTAACTTCTGTAAAGGGAATCGATACATATAGAGCAAGAATAATTCTGAGGCAAGGTGAACCGGTTATTGAAGAAAATATTGAACGAAAGCCTGTAATACTAAGCGGCGATAAAGTTGAAGCCAAACTTACATCGGGAAGCGTGGTAGTATCTTTTGATGCTTTCTCCCGGCAGGATGGAATACCCGGCGGTATTATTACAATTATTTCAAAAGATAAAAAGCAATACAAGGCTAAAGTAATTGATTCGCAAAACGTAACTATAATAGAGTAATATTATGAAAAAAATTTATTTTACATTATTTCTTTTTACAGCAATAAACCTGCATGCACAGGACATGAGGCAGAATGCATTCGGCTCGTTGTTTTCGGACCAGAAAGCAAGCAAGCTCGGCGATGCTATTACAATAGTTGTTAGTGAGGCATCACAGGCATCAAATAACGCGCAAACATCAACGTCAAGAACAAGTAATGTCGGTTTAACAGCAAAGATAGACCCTGGAAAAGGAAACGCAACAAGCCCCGCTTTTAGTCTGGGGACAACAAACGATTTCTCCGGTTCCGGTTCTACACAAACGCAAGGCCTGGTAAATACTAAAATAAGCGCAACAGTAGACTCCGTTCTTGCGAACGGGAACCTTGTAATTGTGGGCAGCAGAAAAATTACAATTAATGGTGAGGAACAGACAATTTATATAAGAGGAATAGCAAGATCTGCCGATATCAGCCCGGATAATTTAATATATTCTTATAATATATCGGAAGCACAGATAGTATTTAAAGGCGCAGGTAAGATTAATGATTCTCAATCTCCCGGCTGGATAACAAAATTTTTACACTGGATATTTTAGGCTGCAAATGAAAAAGTTTATAGTCTTAATATTAATAATTATAAGCGGCAGTATTAACCTTTTTGCACAAAGGATAAAAGATATAGCTTATATAACAGGCCAGGGTTCGCAGCAGGTTATTGGTTATGGACTTGTAGTAGGCCTGGCCGGCTCAGGCGATACACAGCGTTCAACCTTTACGCTTCAATCAATTACCAGTATGTTAAAAAGATTTGGAATAACTGTACCGACGGATAACCTGCAGACAAGAAACGTTGCCGCAGTTATGGTAACTGCAACACTTGATTCCCAGCTAAAGCCCGGCGCTGAATTTGATGTTACTGTGTCTTCTATGGGTGACGCATCCAGCCTTTCCGGAGGGACGCTGTTACTTACGCCTCTTTCAAGTATTATTGGTAAAGTTTATGGCTATGCACAGGGCGCTCTTTCTGTTGGCGGATACGACATTAGGACATCATCCGGAAACAGGATTGCTAAAAATCATTCACTTGCAGGACGCGTACCAATGGGCGGCATATTACAACTATCCATAGATACAGACAGCCTCTCTACTAAGGAAGTGAATGTTTATCTTAGAGCCCCTGATATGAATACTGCAAATAACATAATGACGGCAATTAATTCAAAGTTCGGTAATCAGGTTGCAATGGCAAAAGATCCGGCGGAAATAAGAGTTAAGGTGCCAAATGATAAACAAAATAATATAGTAGGCTTTTTAGCAGAACTTGAAAGTATAACTGTACTGACGGATGAATCTGCAAAAGTAGTATTGGATGAAAGATCCGGCACAGTAGTAGCCGGTAACAATGTTAAGATTCTTCCGGCATCAATAACTCACGGTAATCTTAATATTACAATAAGGTCTTATCCTATTATATCTCAGCCCGGTCCGTTCTCTAATGGGACAACCCAGGTATTTAATAATGCAATTCCTTATGCATCACAGGATTCTACAAACACAATTGCTATTCAGGGTGCTTCTACAGTTCAGCAGGTAGCATCGGCGCTTAATTCACTTAAAGTTTCGCCACAAGACATAATTGCTATTTTCCAGGCGCTTAAAAAAGCCGGAGCTTTAATAGGAGAATTAGTGATAATATGATTAGCGATGTGCAATTAAAAGTTACTGACGCAAAGCATTTTGATCAGGCTAAGGAAGTAAGCAGTAATTATACTGATGCTCAAAAGTCTAAGATTGCTAATGCGGCAAAGCAATTTGAAAGCATGTTGACAGGTATGATGTTGAAAAGCATGGATAAAACAACTGATGGTATGTTCGGCAGTGATAGTTTTGGCGGAGATTATTTTAGTTCAATCTTTGAAAACCAAATGGCATCAATGATTTCAAAGAATAAAAGCCTTGGAATTGCGGATATATTATACAAAAAAATTACCGGCGAAAACCTTGACGATAAAGCCTCAGCATCAGAATTATTGAAGTTGCTTAATAATGAAAAAATAGAATTAAAAAAATCTGACAATGAAAACACAACAATTACTCCAAGTGTAAAAGCTACAAACAGGTTAGATAAATACGATGATATTATTAATGAAGCATCAAGTTCTTATGGAGTTGACAAAAACCTGATAAAGTCTGTCATATTGACAGAGTCAGCAGCTAATGAAAAAGCTGTATCAAGTGCAAAGGCTAAAGGCTTAATGCAGTTAATAGATTCCACAGCTTCAAATATGGGCGTAAAAAATGTGTGGGACCCAAAGGAAAATATTTTTGGCGGGACTAAATATTTGTCCCAAATGCTTCGAAAATATAATGGTAATATGAACCTTGCTTTGGCATCGTATAATGCGGGTCCTGAAAATGTACAAAAATATGGCGGTGTTCCCCCGTTTGAAGAAACAAAAAACTACATTAAAAGAGTAATCGGATATTTTAATCATCTAAACGGAGAAGATAATGGAAATGAAAGATCTCTTTAATTCGCTTAAGGATCAGCATGAGTTTTTACAAGCGTTTTTAGATACAATCATTTTACAGCAAAAAGCTATTATAACCAATGATATAATTGGACTTGAAGAAACAATTAAAACTGAGGGTGCTTTGCTGCTAAATGTTGACCATTATGAAAAGCAAATGGCAGATATTATTAAACAATTGTCTGAGAAATATTCGATTGATTCATCCTCTAATAAGCTGACAGATTTTATGAATGCGCTGAAAGGGAAGAATGAATTTAACCCGAATAGCATTGCTAAACTTCATACATCACTTAAAAAATTAGTCTCTCAGATTGTTAAAATAAACGATCAGAACAGAATGCTTATAGAACAAGCCAGAAATTTTGTAAAGGAAACAGTCTCTGCTTTAGTTATTAATAATCAGTCACCAATTTTTGACAGGAAGGCTTAGATGGGCTTAAGCAGGGCACTAAACGTAGCTCAATCAGGGTTGCAGGTTTATCAGGCAGCATTGGATGTAACATCAAACAATATTTCCAATTCATCCAATACAGGCTATACCCGGCAGAAAGTAGTTCTGGCCTCTGCCGATCCAACAAGTAACGGCAATTTTTTATGGGGTAATGGAGTAACCCTGCAAGACATCCAGAGAGTGCGTGATACATTAACCGATTCTCAAATAAGGACGAATAATTCTTCATATTCTTATAACAATCAATCCAGTACTGTACTTGGGAGTGTTCAAACATTGTTTACTGAACCTTCAAGTAATGGCTTATCAGATGTAACATCAGCATTTTTTACTTCGTGGCAGAACCTTGCGGTTACACCAAATTCTGTGTCGCTAAGGAACAATGTTATTCAGGCATCTCAAACCCTTAGTAATAAAATTAAAACCATAAATGATGGTATTGCTTCAGTAAAAAAAGATACTGCAAATGAACTAAATGATAAAATTGCAACTCTTAATACCGACTTAAAACAAATTCAGAATTTGAATGGCCAAATTACTGCTGCAAGCGCATCCGGTCAAACGGCAAATGATCTAATGGATACACGTGATAATCTTATTGATGAAATAAGTAATTTAACAAATGTTAACGTTACCTCTGATTCTAACGGTGCCGCAGTTGTAACTATTGGCGGTACTCTTGCTGTGGACAGGACTACAGTCAATCAGTTCTCTGCAAGTGAAGTAAATGGTAAAATGGTTATAAGCAGCTCAAATGGTTCAACTCTTCCAAACATTTCGGGCGGAGAAATAGTCGCTTTGACTGACGCTTATAATAATAAAATTCCGGAATATCAAAGTTCACTAGACAGCTTTGTAAACAGATTGATGACTTCAGTCAATTCATTACATGCAACCGGTTACTCAGTTACAAATTCTACCCAAAGCGGAGCAAATTTCTTTGATAGTTATACTGGCGGAACCTTAAATATCAATCAGGATTTGGTTAACGATCCGAATAAAATAGCCGTGTCTTCAGATGGCACTGCAAGTAATGGGGATGTTGCAACCAGTATTGCAGATTTAGTAAATACAAAAGATTCTACCGGCAATACAATAGTTGACAATTATACTTCTTTGATCTCAAATATTGGTAGTGATACACAGTATGCTACCAACCAGGCAGATTCTTATAGTACATTATTAACCCAATTAAATACACAAAAATCGTCTTATTCAGGCGTTTCACTTGATGAAGAAATGACAAATGTAATTCAATATCAAAGGTCATACGAAGCGTGTGCAAAAGTCATAACAACAGCAAATGCAATGCTTGAAACACTTATAACAATGGTGTCATAATATGAGAATAGCAGATATAACTTTAAATTCTACTTTTATAAAAAATTATAATGATATAAAAACAAGGTTGAATACTTTGCAAACTCAAATTGCATCCAACCAAAAAATTCAGCAGCCATCTGATTCGCCATCGGATTGTGCCAGTTTGATTCAATGGGATATGCAGCTTGCGCAGTCAAAAGCTTATTCAAGTAATGTTGATACAGCTTCCAGTTATGTTACGGATACTACAGATACTATGCAAAGTATTCAAACTGAAGTATCAAGCGTAATGACGACGTTAAACAATCTTTCGAATACTACAGAAACGGGTAACTACTCCAATTATGCAGATCAAATTCAACAGTCGCTGGATTCAATTGTAAGCTTAGCAAATACACAATCTAACGGTAAATATGTATTCGGCGGAACTGATAACTCCACTGCACCTTTTGGATATTCGACCGATAAATCGTCTATTGATGTTAAGGCTTCAGACATTTCCGGCAGTCAGGTTATTAAAACCTCCAGCAGCACATCACAAAAAATTAATATGAGTGGTACCGATGTTTTCGGAACCATTGTATCCCAAAACGGCAATATTGACTCTACTACAAGTGTTGGCGATACCGTTAATAATAAAACTACAATTTATGATAAAAGCGGCGCAGCATATACGTTGCAGGTAAATTATACTAAAACTGCGGCTAATACATACAGTATGACGTATGATGTTTTAAATAGTTCAAATACTTCAGTACTAACTTCCACACCGGCAGCGCAGACTCTGGCTTTTAATTCTACAACAGGTAAACTGCAAACGGTTGATGGCAAAACGCCTGATCAAATACAGGTGAATATTCCCGGTTCAAAAATTAATTTTAGTCTGGATATTTCAGCAGTTAAAGAAGCCAGCGGTACATCATCGGTAACGCTTTCTGAAAATCAGAATACAGATATATTTAATAATCTAATGTCTATAATTAGTACATTAAAATCAGGCACAGCGCCTACAGATGCACAAATTAAAACCATATCGGATTTTAATGACAGAATACTGGATAATATTGCAAAAGCCGGTAATGTTACTAATCAGCTTACTAATACACAAACATTATTAAGCAGCCAGCAGACACAATTAAGTAATTTAGTTTCAGGTGTACAATCAATTGATGCGGCAAAATCCGCAACAGAGCTTTCAAATTTGCAGTATCTTTTAGATGCATCATACAAAGTGGCGGCTGAAATAACTAATAAATCCTTGATGGACTACTTATGATTCGTAAATCCTCTACTTTGGGAGGGCTTCTTCTAGGAGTACTTTCAATATTCGGAGCATTTTTCTGGGAAGGCGGAGCTTTTGAGGCTTTGTTCCTTATTCCTCCAATACTAATTGTTTTCGGGGGAACGTTTGCAGCTATTATTATTGGCTTCGGGTTTGATAAATTTAAAAATATTCTCAGGTTAATGTACCTGGCGTATTTTCCTAATAAATACAATATTAATGGACTGATTAATAATCTGGTAGATCTTTCGATAATGTCTAGAAAGGAAGGACTGCTTTCAGTAGAGAAAAAACTAGACAGGCTTGAATATGTTTTTCCGAGGAAGTTAGTAAAATATGTAATAGATGGAACAGATGCGGAATCACTGCAAAATTTAGCTGCATTGGAAATCAGGGCTATGCAGGAAAGACATTATTCAAATATTTTTATATTTACTAAAATGGGCGGGTATGCGCCTACAATGGGTATAATTGGTACGGTTATGGGATTAATTATGTCCTTAGCCCATGCCGGCGGTGATCCTAATTCATTAATTAAGAATATAGCTTCGGCTTTTATTGCAACATTATGGGGCGTTTTTAGCGCTAATATTATATGGCTGCCAATAGGCGACAAATTGAAGAAATGCCACTTAGAAGAAAAACACATGATGGAGATTTCCCTGGAGGGCATTTTGGCTCTTCAGAGTGGGGAAATTCCGTCGGTAGTGAAAGCAAGGCTACTAAGCCTGCTTCCACAAAAAGAACAATTAAGAATGATGCTTTCTTAGATGGTGAAGAATCACCGTTTTCCGAAAGTGGCGAAAAAGACAGGTATCTGCTTACTTATTCAGATTTAATTACTCTGTTATTAGGTTTGTTTATTATTTTATATGCAATATCAAAAATTGATGTTGATAAATATCAAAAGATGATGACAGCTATGGGTGATGTATTCGGAAGTCATGGCAAAGTAGTTAGCATGAAGAGTTCAGGAAATGGTAGTTCGTCAGGTAATGAAGGCCATTTGAAAAATGAATTGAGCCAGTTAATTGATAAATATCATTATAATAATTCTATCCGTCTTGAAGAGAATGAAAGAGGTGTAACAATTCATATATTAGATGATATCCTTTTCCCATCCGGCAGTTCAGAACTTGCTACTTATTCTGTTACTATTCTAAACCGGCTGGCGGGAATATTAAAGGAATTGCCTAATGATATAAGAATTGAGGGGCATACGGATAATGTTCCGATAAATACGGCATCGTTTCCTTCAAACTGGCATTTGTCTGTTGCAAGAGCTTTGAATACTGCTTATTATTTAATTAATAGTGAAGGGCTTAACCCTGAAAAGGTTTCTATTGTTGGCAATTCCGAATATAAGCCTATATCAACAAATGAAACCATGGAAGGCAGAGCTTCTAATAGAAGAGTAGATATAGTTATAATAAAAAAGTAATATATTATGCAAATTAAAACGAATCAATTTGGTGTAGTTGAATTTGATAGTAATCTTATTATTAAATTTGAGTCGGGAATTTTTGGATTTGAACAATTAAAGGACTATCTGCTTATTAAGGTGGACGATGATATCTTTTTTTGGCTTAATTCAATTGAAGAGCCCGGGATTGCATTTCCAATGATTGGGTTAAGAATGGTTGATGATAGTTATCCGCAGGAAAAAGAGCACGAAGCTTTTGGCATTGTGAACATGAATCCTGATATTTTAAAAATTACTGTAAACCTAAAAGCTCCTGTTTATATAAACCAGGATGATAAAAGCGGTTATCAGAAAATTTTAGATTCCGATAAATATCCCATTAAATACAGCCTATTTAAAGAGTAATAATTACGGATAACTTATGTTGATTTTAACGAGAAAATTCGAAGAAGAAATAAAAATTGGTTCTGACATAACCATTAAGGTTCTTTCAATATCCGATGGACAGGTGAAACTGGGAATTACTGCACCGCATGATGTGGAAATTTACAGAGGTGAAATCTACGACAAGGTAAAACAGGTTACAATTGAAGCATCGCTTCTTGGTAAACAAAAATTAGCTGATTTATCTAAACTTAAATTAAATAAAATAAGAAGGTTAACAGATAAAAATGGGTGAAGACAAACAAACAATTCTTGTGGTAGATGATTCGGAAGTTATAAGAAGGTCATTAAAAAACTTTTTCAGCGATTATAACTTTGAGGTTATAACCTGTTCCGACGGTTTTGAAGGAATACAGGCCGCTGCCGAACACAAACCGGCTATAATTTTTCTTGATCTTATGATGCCCAATTTTGACGGCGTGAAAATGCTGCAGGTTTTAAAAGTATTGGATGGACTTAAATCCATACCGGTAATTATTATCAGTGGTAATACCAACAGGACTAATGTTCTAAGCGTTATTGAAGCCGGAGCGGAAAGAGTTATGTCTAAACCCCTTCAAAAAGAAATTATTGTTAAAAACATAAATGAAATGCTTGGCCCGGACTTTTTATCAAAAGCTAAAAAAGCGAAAACTTTTTCAACATCTGAATCAAATGATATTCAGAAGAAATTAGCGTCAATTTTCTTAAAAAGCACTTTGGTAAAAAAGGAAGTTATTACAGAAGCTATAAGTTCGCATGACAGGGAAACGTTAAAATATATTATACACGAGTTTAAAGGAGCCGGAAGTACGATAGGGTATCCTAAATTAACCTTATTAAGCGGGGTAATTGAAGATCAATTAAATGGAACGAAAATTAGCTGGGATCAGATCAATATGATGTGTAACCAGGTATTTTCTATTATTAAAGAAATTGAAGAAGCAAATACGGTAGAAGAAAAGTAATATGTTTGTTATAATTGGTATTGCAGTTGTTGTTGTTGGTGTTGTTGCCGGGTTTTTACTTGCGGGGGGTAATTTATTATTACTGCTTCAGTATTCCGAATTTATTACTATAGGCGGAGCAGCTATTGGCAGTTTGCTTATATCGGCCCCCCTTTCGTTAATTAAGAAAATTATTGCTGAAATACCGAAGGCTATTAGCCCAAGTCAATATACAAAGCAGGATTATCTTGATTTATTGAAGTCATTTAACGAGTTGTTTTTAGTTGCCCAAAGAGATGGATTGCTTGCTATAGAAAAGCACATAGAAAACCCTTTGGAAAGTAATATACTTTCACAAAACAAAAAATTTGTTAATAATGAAATGACGAGAAACTTTTTTGCCGATACAATGAAAGTAATGCTTTCCGGCGGAGTTCCTCCCCACGAGCTGGAAGAATTAATCGATGCAGAGATAGAGACGTTTGAACTTGAAGCTAAGCCTGTGTCTGGCACCATTGCAAGGGTCGGTGATTCGCTGCCAGGGCTGGGAATTGTAGCCGCTGTTCTTGGTATTATCGTTACAATGGGCTCAATAGATAAAGGTGCTGAAGTTGTAGGCCACCATGTGGCAGCAGCTCTTGTTGGTACATTTCTCGGCGTATTATTGGCATATGGTTTTGTAAATCCTTTAGCCGCTAATATTGAACTGAATATGGAAGGAAGGCTCAGGATTTTTCATACGATTAAGGCTTGTATAGTTGCATATGCAAAAGGCAACCCGCCGATTATTGCAGTTGAAATTGCAAGAAGAACAATATCTACCGACGAACGCCCATCTTTTTCTGAACTTGAAAATTATGTAAGGGGAAAGAAATAGCGTTATGTCCAACGGAAACGAAGTACCACCCCGGATAGTAAAGAAGATTAATAAGCATGGAGGAGCTCACGGCGGTGCATGGAAAGTTGCTTATGCGGATTTTGTTACAGCAATGATGGCTTTGTTTATAGTTCTTTGGATTATGGGGCAAAGTAAAGAGGTGCAAAAATCTGTTGCCAGTTATTTTAATGATCCCATAGGTATCTCGGCCGGTAAGGGTATTCTTAACAGTGGCCCATCAGTTGCTAAAGCCGAAGGTGCGTTTGATATGCAAATGGCTCATCAAAAAGAAATGGAATTACTAAAAAAGCTTGGTCAGGATATTGTAAATGAACTTTCAAAGGATCCTACTTTTAGCAATTTGATGGGGCAGATTAAAGTTGAATTTGTGAAAGAGGGGCTGAGAATAGAAATCGTTGAATCTTCAAAAGATATGTTCTTTCAAATAGGTACGGCTGAACTTACCCATCAGGCGTTTTTGCTTTTGCAGAAAATCGGGAATGACATTTCCAAACTAGGTAATAAAATTCTTATTGAAGGGCACACTGATTCCCGGCCTTATAATGACGGGCCGAATGGTTACACAAACTTTGAACTTAGTGCAGACAGGGCAAATTCCGCCAGGCGCGCTTTAACATCAGGTAAACTAAGTGAAGACAAGATTGAACAGGTTAGAGGATATGCCGATAGAATGCTGCGTGACAAGAAGGACCCCTACAGTTTTGTAAATAGAAGAATAAGTATTATTATTAAATATTCGGATAGCAAGGAATGAAAAATTTACTTATAGTGGAAGACGATCCTTTTACAGTGGATTTTTATCTTTTTATATTCAAAAAGGCTGGCTTTAATCCTATTGTTATTGAGGATGGAGATAAAGTTATCGAATCTTTAGGTACAGATGATATTAGTTTGGTAATTATGGATATAAACCTAAAGAATACTTATCTTAAAGGTGAGAAAATAGACGGAATTAAATTATCCAATTACATTAAAAAAGAAACAAGCTATGCGAATATCCCGATAATGCTTGTTACT
>JARLHB010000349.1 GCA_031292465.1 Ignavibacteriaceae bacterium | reverse complement strand
ATGAAGATACGGGCAGGCGCGGCCTGTATTTTGATAAGAAAGAATACTCCGGCGCGGAAATCCCGTCATTTGAAGCATACAGGGACAAACTGCCACAGCCGGTGCTTGATGATAATAAAGAGCTTGTGGAATTATACTGGAAGGCCTGGGAGCTTGCTTTTAAGCATATGAAAAAGCCGCCTAAAGGCTCGCCCTTTGTTTCCAATTATTTTGACGCCGCATCTGCGCCGAATGTTTTCCAGTGGGACACAATCTTTATGATTATGTTTTCACGTTACGGCGAGGATATATTTCCTTCCGTGCAGTCGCTTGATAATTTTTATTCCCGGCAGTATGAGAACGGTTATATATGCAGGGAGATACAGGAAAGCGACGGGCAGGATTACGTTTATAAAGGCAGGGATAATACAGTTAATACCCCGCTGTACGGCTGGGCTGAAATAGGAATATATAAACTTACCGGCGATAAATCCCGTTTTGCAAGAGTAATACCCGTACTGGAAAAGCTTGCAGGCTGGCTGGGAAAGTACCGCAGGAAAGAAAACACAAAGCATAATCTGTACTGGCAAACAGGACTTGGCTCCGGCATGGATAATACGCCGCAAAGCGGTTCGGGCTGGGTATGCTTATCAACGCAGATGGAAATGCTGTACGATAACCTTTCCTTTATGTGCAAAGAAACCGGCAGAGGAAAAGAAGCAGATCTGTATGCTTCCAAAGCCAAAGATATCGGCGAAAGAATAAATAAATTCATGTGGAACGAAGAAGACGGACTGTACTATAATCTGGATGATGAAGGTAATCAGATAAAAGCCAAAACCGCAGCATGCTTCTGGCCCATGTTTGCCGGGCTGTGCGACCTGCATAAAGCGGAAAAGCTTATGGCAAATCTAAAAGACCCGAAATCCTTCTGGCGGCCTATGCCCTTCCCTACGCTTGCCGCAGACCAGAAAGGTTATAAACCTGAAGGCGCATACTGGCTGGGAAGCGTTTGGGCGCCTACTAATATTATGATAATTAAAGGGCTTGACCAATTTTCTTTTGATGATAATAATTATGATTCCTACGCGTTCCGCAAGTTCGGCGCTTACGCTTCTGAAAAATATCTTGAAGCTATGTATGATGTCTATAAAAAAACCGGGACTATCTGGGAAAACTATTCTTCAGAATTTTCCATGCCCGGCTTCCCCGCCAATCTTGATTTTGTCGGCTGGAGCGGCTGCGGCCCTGTTATGCTGCTGATTGAAAATGTACTCGGCATACATGCTGATGCTCTGAAGAATGAAATTACCTGGGACCTGGACCGCATAGACACAAACGGAATAAAGGACCTGAAATTCGGCGGTGTAACAACGACATTAATTTCGCAGAAACGTAATGCGCTAAACAGCCCGGCCGTCTTAACAATAGAATCGGATAAACCTTATTCACTGCGTGTTTTTAAGTGGGATAAGAAGTCAAAAACGTTCGAAATAAAAAAAGGAATTAATAATATTACTGTTGAATAGATATTTAAACCTTCGAGGTTTTCAGAAACCTCGAAGGTTTTTTTATTAGTTACAATTTATTTTTTTAGTTCACCGGGTTTCAGTAATATATAATCAAGACTGTAAGCCAACGGCCCTGACAGCAAAATTATTATTGCACTAATCAGAAAACTGAAAGGATATGACGCACCACCCATAATAAATCCGCCGGGCAGGGTTACAATGAAAGCGACCAGCATATTTATCATTACTGCAAATGCAGCAGGACGTGTAAGCAGTCCTACCGCGAGCAGGAATCCGCCGATAAATTCCGTGTAGCAGCTTAAATAAGCAAACGGCGTGGAGATACCGCTCTTTGCATAGTAACCGAGTGTTACTGTAAGACCGAAGCCGCCAAACCAGCCTAATACTTTACCAGCGCCTGCAACAAATAAAATACCGCCAAGCGTAAGCCGAAGAAGCAAAATACCGAAGTTTAACAAACGCTTGTCGGATTTTGTCAGCAGAATAATTATGTTTTTCGTAAACATGGTAAATTGTTCCTTATCTATATTGTTAAACTCATATATTTGAAGCTCGAACTAACCTGGTACTAAACCACCGAGGTTGAGGCCAAACCCCGGTGGATTTTTATGCAAATTATTGTTCTACCAATTCCTTCAGGGATTTGCCTATAATACTCTTCCACCCTTCTTCGAAATTTCCGCGTGCAAGGTCCGGGTTGTTTGCAGGAAATGTTTCCAGCCCGGCGTGAGTAAGCTTTATTCTTGTCTTATTGCCTTCTTCAAACAATTCAAATGTAACAAGCGAATTACCTTCATAGCCGTCGTAGCGCCAGCTATATGATATTTTTTTGCCTTCAACCACTTCGGTTACTTTGCACAAGTGCTGGTACTGATTATCGGGGTCCTTTCCGCCAAGCATGGTAAATTCAAATCCAACTTCAGCACGGAATTCAGGAAGCTGAAAGTACCATTTTTTCATCTCATCATTAACTGTAATTGCTTTCCAAACTTTTGAAATTGGTGCATTTAATATTCTTTCTATAACTAACGGTTCCGGCTTCATTATACTTCCTCTTAAAAATAATTAAACAAATTATTTTCTTAGTGACTCTTAGTGTTCTTAGTGCCTTAGTGGAAAATGCTTTAAAATAAAAATATATATATGGCTAACTGATTTCATTCGGCTGGTAGCAAAGCAGCACATTGCCTGACCTGAATATTTTTGTGTCAACCAGTCTAAGCTTATACCGGTTATTTAGTCCTTCAAACAACGTTTTACCGCTGCCAAGGACAACCGGATTTATAATTATCCTGAATTCATCAATTAGTCCATGCTGCATAAGTGCAACCGACAAATCACTGCTGCCGAATATTGCTATGTCTTTGCCGGCCTGTTGTTTTATTTTAACTACTTCTTCTATAATATTATTTTTTAACAGCTTTGTATTTTCCCACGAAACGGAAGTAAGAGTATTTGAAAATACTATTTTTTCTATACTGTTCATCTTCCGTGCAACAACCGGATCATCAGTAGCTGCATATTCAGTCGGCCAGTAGCCGGCCATAAGCTCATAGGTTTTCCGCCCGAAGAAAAGAGTATCAATGCTGTCCAGAAATGCAATTGCAAAATCATTAAATTCCGCATCTACATTATGCCAGTCAATTTGTCTGTCCGGCCCTTCAAAATAGCCATCAAGTGAAATCATCATTTGAAAAATAATCTTTCTCATTTAGGCTGCTCCTTCTCTAAAATTATTTACTTTAAAATCAGAACGTATTTGTTAAGCTTTTCCAATGTCTGGTCTAGACCTTCAACAGCATTAAATACTTTTACAGTTCTGCCGCGTTCTTCGGCCGTTTCAAAAAGCATCTGCATTTTAAGAAGCGTTTTGCCGTCTTCATCGGCAAAGTTATCTGCATTAACAATTTTTTCAAAAGTTATTATTTCACAGTAAAACCTTATACCCCAATAATTTTTCCCATCGGCTGAGTGCATACATTACAGATATTTTCCACCAATTCGGAAGTCCATTTTTCTTGAAGGCGGAGTAAAACGTTTCGGCCCCACCAGCGAATAAAATGTTCAGGTTCCGACCAGGCTTTCTATTCCACTTAGCGCGGTGCGTCAAAGCTGTGCACAATAATTATCTCATTTACAGCTTCTTCTTTCATTTTATTTTTCCGAAGTACTAGTAATTTATACCAAAACGGGCCCGGTATAATTCAAGCCCGCTTTGAAGAGTATTACTTAAGCAGAACAAATTTTCTTGCCTGCGAAAAATTACCCGCCTGCAGCTTATAGAAATAAACGCCGCTTGCAAGCGTACTGCCGTTAAATTCAACTTCGTACCTTCCTTTTGCTTTTTCGCCGTTAACCAGCGTTGCAACTTCACGTCCCATAATATCATATATTTTCAAACTGACATTAACCTGTTTGGGAAGTTCATAAGCAATCCTTGTAGTCGGGTTAAACGGATTGGGATAATTCTGAAATAAAGTAAATGTTCCCGGTACGGAAGAGTTGGAAGGCTGAACTCCGGTTACGCTTCCGGGGGTAATAAAAACTTTAAATATTTTATTTGTTGCATGTGTGCCGCCGTCAGGTGGATTATTAGCTATAGCTTCTATTCCGCCATAAACATAACCGGCAAAAGTTTTATTCTTTATTGCATTATACTTAATTACTCCGTTTCCGTATATTGGCAAACCCGGATCAAGCAGAAGCGCTGCATTTGTACCCACAAGTTGTCCGTTCGGATAGATTACAGGCAGAACGGAATCCTGAACCGAACCGTCTGCAAATTTGGAAATTACACTTATATCGCACACATACGGAATACACGGCACGGGCCCGCTGCCAAAGTCGCAGCTGTCTATAACAGGCAGGTTAAGCGTCCTGTCAAACCTGTAAAGGCTAAGGCCTCCCATTAAAATTGAGCTCATCTTATTTGAAACCGAATCATAAAGGCTTATAACAGGACAAGTGTACTGGCTGAACTTTTGCGTATAATTAAAATCAGTTGTGTAGCCGCTGGAAGAAATGAAAACCGGATTATTCCAAGGAAGCTCATCGTCAGTAAAAACTCCACCATATATAGCAAGCCCTTCTCCACCAGACTGAGAAGTAATAATCGGCGTAACATTCAGATCCCGACGTTTAAGATTTGATGTGTCTGTATAAGCTGAATAATTTGTTAAGGATAAAGTTTCGCCGTTGTCCACAATATCAAACTTTCTAACCTGGTTCGTATATTCCTGAACAAACGTAGTTGAAAACGTATATTGTCCTGTAAAAGTCTGTCCGCCGACAAGATAGAAATCATTCCCGATCATATTTAATTCACCGCCGGTAACTTCCATTCTTGAGTCTGCGTACTGCCTGATGAAAGGTGCAATAGAAGAATTAGATTTTATAGCGTTAATAACCCCGCTTACGTTAATTGCCGTTATCTTATTGAATGTAACAAGGGAATCGTCCCCGGCAGAGCTTAAAAGAGAATCTTTTCCATATCCGCCGATAAAATACAGCGTATTGCCAAGCTGGTAGCTTTCGGCATTAACGGAACTTAACTGATCAACAACCGGCACGGGCAGGTCTGTATAAAGCGATCTGGACCAGACGCTGTCTTTTTCAGGATCATAAACATATATTAAATTATTTTCATACTGCGGTGGAAAGGAAGCCCCATCCAAAACAGTATTCGGAAAACCATGCAGGCCGTTTGTCCTTCCCCCCACAAGCAGCCAGTTTCCATCAGATTGTGCAGAAATAAACGACTGCAAATCCGGTGCGTTTGTATTACTTACCTGCTCAATATCAATCGAAAAATCAGCAACACTTTTTTGCTGCGTATACCCGTATGAAAAAGACAGTACAAGGATGAGAAAAGTATATAGTTGTTTCAATATGCGCTCTCCTACGTTAAATGAATAAGTATAGTTATATGTTTTATTTTATGATATCCGCAATGAAAATGGAAAAGTAGTGCATCCGGACGGATGCTAATTTTTCAAAGGTAGAATTTCTTCAACATTTAGGATATTGTACGTGTTAGTTATCACGAAGAGAGTTAGAGTTGTTATAAATAACAGACGACGGGAAAATAACCTCCGGAGTTTTTAGCATAGACGTTACTATGTGGCCAAACCCCGGAGTTAACACTAATTTTTTATTTCCAAATCCTGCTTAGGACCGGACTATTCTTCGATATTCTCAAATATCATTCTATCTTTTTTAAAGTATATTCACTCCCCCATTCATATAATACTAATGAATAATCCTTTGCTGATTCTTCTTTTTTAAATCCAACAGAAAAATTTCCATCCTTATTATAGAATTCACATTTAGATACTGATTCCAGCTCAAACGCCCTGTCCCCCGGCACCGCAGAAATTTTCAATTTTCCATTTTCTATAAATGATTTCAGCTTGAAACCTTCTTCCATCTGGTAAATCCCAGTATAAGATTTTAGCAATTCACCGGACGGGTTTTCCGTACCTACTACTCTGGTTGACAGATCATTATTTATCGCCAGGCTTGCACATTTGGAACGTAATTCCCCGCTGCCTTCATTAATATGAGATTTATCTATTTCCCAATTACTGTTAAAAAATCCTGAAGCGGGCAGGATTTTCTCATCTGTTGCGCCGGCAGAGAAATTAGGAATTTTACCATCAGCGATATAAAAATCATACTGCTTCAGATCATTCATCCACACATTTAAAAAGAAAAATCCGGCACTTGAGTTTGCTGCGGCGAGAACAATATATCTCTCTTTGTTAAAAGGACTCGGATATATCGCGTTAAGAACAGCGTCATTAACTTTAAACGATTTCTCTCCGATAGTTATGTCCCCGGGTTGTACCCGGAATGGAATTTTTTCAGAGATATTTAATGTTACCTTGTTTTCATTAACTCCTCCTAAAAGGAAAAGGGTGTAATCCTTCATATCTGATTCGGTAACATCAACATCATTCTTAAAACGGGGCTCATACTTCTGTCCGGCTTTCCATTCTTTTACAATCATGTCTGCTTTTTGTAATATCATCTTCCTCATGGTTGAATCTTTAGAAATTGTACCCGCAACAATCATATAAGGAGTGTTTTGATAATCCGCAATTGGCCCGGCAATATGAGGGCTTTTATTTGAAGAGCCATATTTAGCTTCTTTACTTTTTATTATAATTTTTCCGCCTTTGGAATTTTCAGATACAATAATATCTCCGTTCCATACCACTTTAATTGCTTTATCATAATCGACCAGTCCTGCGGGAACAAACAGCTCGATTTCCTCAGCATTTTTTGAATCAACGCGGATGATGTTGTTCTCTAATACTTCTGCGTCAGCAACAATAAAATCAATAGGATTTAAACGGCGGTTTACTTTTACCCAGTAAGCCGAAGCTGTCTTCAAATCCGCCGCACGTATACGTACGCATTTGGGGGCATTGTTCCGCTTATACTGAAGCATCCATGATATTATCTGTCCCTGCAGCCCCAGATCAGTATGCCCCATTCCCGGTACTTCAATATACCGCACATTATAATTCCACCTTTGCAGCATTCTGACAATGTAGCGGGAAAGATTAACATCCACCGATTGATCCTGATCCCCATGAGAAACCAGAATCGGCATATTTAATAATGATTCAAGTTGGGCGGTAGAGCTGGACTTATCCTGAAGAAAAGTTTGCCAGCCGCTCATTTTTTCCAATTTTTCTTTGGGAAATGAGACATGATAATCACCGCCGCCAAGCATGGGTGATATTGCCGCGAAAAGTTCCGGGTGGCGGGTAGCAACATTCCAGGTTCCGTAACCGCCCATGGACTGCCCCATTAAATATACTCTGTCTTCATCTACACTAAGTGTTTGTTTTGCAAGATCAATACATTTTAGCACATCCCTCTCTCCAATTCCTGTATAGCCGGCATCACCGCGCCCGAATGGTTCGATAAAAATTACATTTTGAGTATCGCTTATCTCATAATGCCTGCTGTCCATGTATGGTATCTGTTCATACTCCGGTATGTTTGGAATATAGCCATGCAGAAAAACTGCCATCGGCCATTTCTTTGCAGGATCATAGTTAAAAGGTATAAAGCACAAGCAGAACTGCGGAGTATTATCTATATCATCTATGTATGCTAACCGAACAAATCCCCCCGGCCTTATCTGCTGATTAGTTTTAGATTCTTCGAATTCCATAATAGGCGAACATATTGTTGCAAATTTTGCAGAATCCGGATTTTGCAAATTATTACCCAGCTTAAAAAGAATCATATCTGCAAGCATTCTGTGCAGTGAAGCTTCCGGATTCCTGACGCTTTTATCGGGTGCACTTTTAATAATTTTATTAACTTCAGCTAAAATATCTCCTTTATACCAGGGGATATATTTCATTATTTTTGTGCCCTTTATATTTTTATAAGTAAACCTGAACTCATACGGGCCGTCTTCCCAATCATCATAATTCAGAATTACCGGATGAAAACATTCAAACGTTTTTTCCGAAACAGTTTTTCCGCCGACTTTATATACTTCAATTGCAATTTCCTGCTTCATCAGGTTCTGATCGAGGTTTCCCGCAGAAACAATTTTAATTGTCCTCGCAACGGAATCTACCCCTGCAATTGAAAATTCAATATTGCCTTTAATTACATTAAACTGATTTTTATCCTCAGCCATTCTTAAAACAAAACTCCAGTTCCCTTTGCGTTTAAGAGTTTTTAACAATAAATGATTCTCACCTGCAATCATGTTTCCTTCAAAAACATCTTCATCCATTTTCAGCGATCGTGCTTCTGAAACTTTATGAATTAATTTTCCGTTAAGCCATATTTTAATCCCGTCGTCATTGCCGAGATAGAAAAATACTTTCCCCGCTTTAAGCCGCGATATTTTAGAATAAGCATAAGCAGCAGCATCTTCTGTTTTACCATCACGAAAAAATTCTTTCAGGTCTATTATTTCTTTACCTTTCAGCTCTTTCCAGGTATATTTACCGCCTTGAATATCGGCGCTTTGATCTTTTATTGGCCTGGTATTTTCCTCCCCTTTTTCACCGGCAAAGAAATCTTTATCCAGATCATTCATTGAGTTTACAGGTATTGTACCAAGCACCAGCCAATCAGAGATAAATACCGACCTGTCTGCCTTAAATGGATTCCGCATTGTTTGCTCAAGGTCATTTTTGTCTAATTTATTTATCTGCGGTAAAGTAACAGTTAGCGGAAGAAATAATATAATGAACAAAATTAACCGGCTTTCTCTACGTACAGGAAACAGTTCCATTGTTTTCTCCTTTTATACCCCTATTTAAGAATATCTTATTTTAGTCAGAATGTAATATTACAAGTCAATTTGTGTACCACACTTGCATTCCATTATCTTTTTCAGCAAGTACATTACTGCATACAGAAATATTCTAATATTTTCATTAACACCAAATAATTTTGGCAGGTTTTATAAATGAATGGACTTTTAAATTTCCCCAGCTAAACTACATTGTACGGAAACGAACACTTACGTCCGATACCGGACGTAAGAACTTCCTTTAGCTGTTGTAATTAATTTAAGCCTGATTATCAATTTTGTTCGCCTTTTTGAGAATAGAATTTTTTTACGGTATTTATATTTTAATATATATGCTTTAGTTTTCAGAATTAAACTGAATTTACAATGGATGACATAATTAAAACTATCACTGGAAAAGGAATTATATGATTTCGCTAACCAGAGCAGATTCTACAAACAAAGACTTTATTGAACTTGTTAAGTTCCTTGATGCCGATCTATTAGTAAGGGACGGGAAAGATCAATCTTTTTATGCACAGTTTAATAAGATTGATATGATAAAGAATGTTGTTGTAGCTTATTATAATAATAGCCCTGCGGGCTGCGGTGCTATAAAACCGTACTCTAAAGATACAATGGAAGTAAAGCGTATGTACACTCAGCCAGAACATAGGGACAAAGGTATTGCAACAATAATTTTAACAGAGTTGGAAAAATGGGCTAAGGAAATGTCATACAAAAAGTGCGT
>JARLHB010000348.1 GCA_031292465.1 Ignavibacteriaceae bacterium | reverse complement strand
GCTATGGGCTGCTTCCGTATATAAATAAATATTTTATCGGTATTATTATTTTAATTTTTATTAAAAGAAGAGAAGGCAGCCCACGAATTTATTCGTGGGAAGATTAAATAGAGAGCTTGTTTCAGTCGTTTTAACGACTTCCAGTTTATTGTAAATATATTCATGTAAAAATGTTTTTTACATAACCTCTAAAAGTCGGGGCAATGTTACGAATAAAATAGTTCTGCAACACTCTCGGTAGGCAAGTCAAGTTCCTACGATTTTATTAAACAAAATTTTCGCTTCATTAGCAGTTAATAATCATTTTAAAATGATATATCTAACCTCATTCCATTTTACATGGCAAATTCCCTAAGAAGTATTTAATTATATCCTGTATAGTAACAAAGCCTGTTATATTATTTCCGTCATCTACTATAAAAGCCGCGCCTGTATTTGACTGGCAAAGTATGCTATAAACCTGGCTGATACTTGAATCCTCCGAAAAATAAACCGGTTCGTGCAGGCCCTCTTTTAATTCTATTTTCCCTTCAGATAGCGAACTTATAAGAATTTTCTTTATATGTATTATTCCTATTAAATTTTCTTTGCAGCCCTCGCACACAGGATAAAAAGTCTTTTTGCTTCTGCTGAGTTTATCCTTCAGTTCCTCACGGCTGTCATTTATATCAAGAACGGTTACGCCTGAAATTTTTACCATTACGGATGAAATGCTTATATTTTCCGACCGGGATAATTTACCCGATATTTCTTTCATATTTTTCTTATTCATAAAATCCCCGCTTGTTTAATTAGCGAATGATGATTATTATGATAATTTATCTTTATCCGGCTGTAAAGTATTTAATATTAGCCGGGATGTAAACTCTTTTATGATAAACGGGATGCTGCATTGTTCTTTGGGCTAAAGGATATTCAGCCGGAGCGTGATAATCAACAAATCAGCTTAAGGTTTTCAGGTATAAAATATTTAATTTAGCTGTAGAATTAATATATGGTTGGAACCGGGAAATTTTATGCATAAGATTATAATCAATAAACTACTATGTAACCTAAGCATAGGCATTATGGCTGTATTTATGATTTCATTATCAGGTTGTAATAAAACTACTGAAAAAGGAGATGCCGCATATATTGCGTCTATAAATCAATGGCATCAGGCAAGAATTGAAAGATTAAAAAAAGAGAACGGCTGGCTTAATCTTGCAGGATTATACTGGCTAAGCGAAGGTGAAAATTCCTTTGGTTCAGACCCTTCAAACAAAATTATATTTCCAAAAGATAAAGCTCCTGCATTTATAGGCAGTATTATATTAAAAGACGGTAAAGCAAGTATAAAAATAAACAAAGGAATAAACGTTACGTCAGAAAACAAGCCGGTGTCTGAAACAGAGCTGGTAAGTGATTCGGCTGATAATGCAACAGTCCTTGCATTAGGTACATTGCGGTGGGTTTACATCAGAAGAAGCGGCAAATTCGGGATACGGTTAAGAGATTTTGAGGCCTCGCTTGTTAAGAATTTTAAAGGTATTGATACATACCCTGTAAACAGCGATTGGCGCTTTAATGCCAAATTTACTCCCTATAATCCGCCAAGAGTTATACCGGTATCCACAATTATAGGAACGGTGGAGCAGGATACTGTTCCCGGCATTATATCATTTAATGTAAACGGAAAAGAATATAAACTTGAGCCCGTAAAAGAAGGTAATGACTTCTTTATTATTTTTGCCGATAAAACCAACGGCAGTGAAACTTACGGCGCTGGAAGATTTCTGTATGCCTCGCAGCCGGATTCTGCGGGCAATGTAATACTAGACTTTAACAAAGCATATAATCCGCCATGTGCATTTACAAAATTCGCAACGTGTCCTCTTCCACCGGAACAAAATTATCTTCAGTTAGAGATTACTGCCGGTGAAAAAGTTTACGGAGAAGGCCACCATTAATTAAAATAAAAATGATCGCAAGGAGAAAGAACTAATGAAAAAATTTTCAGAATATTATCTGGATTTCTTTGAATCAACTGAACTTAATTTGCGGGATATGACTGAAGAAACCGCGAATTTGTCTTCCGAACCCGGCAAATGGACAAGGAAAGAAATATTAGGCCATCTTATAGATTCTGCTGCAAATAATCATTTAAGATTTGTAGGAAGCTTGTTTACCGATGATCTTCTGTTTACTTCTTACGATCAGGATGCCTGGGTAAAAGTTCAGCATTACAAAGAATCTACATGGGAATCTTTAGTTACACTTTGGGTAGCATATAATAAGCATATCATTCATTTTATTGATACCATCCCGGAAGAAATTTTAACAGAGCCCAGGGAAGTTCATAATCTTAATGAAATTTGTTATCAGCCGGCGCCCGCCGATGAACCTGCAACGCTTGAATATCTGGTTGAAGATTATTTTGACCATATGCAGCATCACCTGGAAAGTATTTTTTCTTAATAATGGAGTATGCTGAATAATAAGATTAGATGGGAGCTTTAACGAGAATTCGTTAAAGCTTTTCAACCTGTAGGAACTAAATATTACTATACTTAAAAAGTAAGACAGATATAAAAAAGTATACCTGATATTCCTTTAAATTAAACTGCTGCTAAGATTCCTCCGGATGTTTTACTAATACCATACCCAATTATTCTGTAAAAGAATTGTAAAATACTTTTTATATTATTTGTACTTTTCATTGTAATAGAAGATATTTTATTGGTCATAATTCTATTTATATGAAAATATTAAAATAACCGGGAATCATATGAAAAGGCACCGTTCGGCATTTTACCACATATCGGTTTTTGTTATTTCCCAGCTTGCATGGCTTGGCATTCTGGGGATATGGATATACTGGTATGTGTCCAATTACATTATTTTCCAGAAAGCGGGTGAAAAATTATCGCCGGAAATTGTTTATAATGGTACAAAAGTATTTCCATTTGTCGGCGGTATAGTATTGTTAGTTGGTATTGCTTTCGGCATGTCTTTAATCTTCCGCAATTTGAGCGTTCAGATACGGCTGAATAAACTTTATGATAATTTTATTTCAAACATTACACATGAATTAAAATCCCCGCTTTCATCAATTCAATTATATCTGGAAACAATGAACTCCCGCCAGGTACCTGCCGAAAAGCAGAAAGAGTTTATCAAAATGATGATGAAAGATGCGTCAAGGCTTAAAACTCTTATTAGTTCTATACTGGAAATTTCTGCTCTTGAACAAAAAAAGATTGTACATGATTTTCACAATTATACCATAGATCAATTATTAAAAGATTTGCTGAATGAGGTAAAGGAAGAATTTAACCTTCCTAATGATTCAATAATTATAGAAGGAACTGCAAACTGCGAATGTGTAGTTGACAAAAATGCTATGAGAATAGTGCTGAATAATTTAACTGATAACGCTATTAAATATTCAAAAAATCCTATACAAATTTCAGTAAAAGTAAGAACTCAGTTCACAAAAATTATTATAGATTTTACGGACAACGGCATAGGAATACCATCAACAGAATTGAAAAGAGTGTTCAGCAAATTTTACCGTGTTTATGGAGACAACATTCCTAATGTAAAAGGGACAGGATTAGGATTGTACTGGGTTAAAGAAATTATAAGAGGCCATGGCGGTAAAATATCTGCATCAAGCGAAGGTGATGATATGGGAGCTACTTTCAGGATTGAACTACCGGTCTATAATGAATTTATAAAGAAGTTTAAAAAGAGCCTGCTTGCGAACAGAAAACAGAAAAAAATAGTAGAAAAAACGGAGAGTGATTTATGAGCGGGGAAAATAAAATATTACTTGTTGAGGATGAAGAAACTCTTGCTGTCGGACTGGAATTCAATCTTACTGAAGAAGGTTATATAGTTACATGGGCCAAAGACGGCAGAATAGCACTTGATCTTTTTTATTCCCAGGAATTTGACCTGATTATTTTAGATATAATGCTGCCCTATGTAAATGGATTTGAGGTTGCAAAAAAAGTCAGGGAAAAATCACCTCAAATGCCCATACTTATTTTAACTGCCAGGTCAGGAGTGGAAGACAGAGTAAAGGGCCTGGAACTTGGCGCGGATGATTATCTTGCCAAGCCTTTCCATCTGCAGGAACTTCTTCTTAGAATAAAAGGAATGTTCAAAAGGAAAATGTGGTACAAAGAAGCTGCTTCGGTTCAGCCTGTTTACAGTTTTGGAAACAATAGAATTAATTTTGAAAATCTTGAATGTACAACAATTGATTCCCAATTAAGGCTAACGCAGCAGGAAGCAATGGTTCTAAAATATTTAATTGATAACAAAGGAAAAATTGTTTCCCGGAAAGAGTTAATTGAAAAAGTCTGGCATATGAGTCCTGATATTGAAACCAGAACCGTCGATAATTTTATTGTCAGGCTTAGAAAATATTTCGAACCTGATCCTTCTAATCCAATATATTTTAAAAGCATACGCGGCGCAGGATATATGTTTGATATTGATAATTAATAGCGTTTATGTACAGCGAAACGCTGTTTCGCTTTTTTCCGGTACTATAAACAATAAGTTACACAGTTATAAAAGTTATAGAAATAACCCGGCCACAAACCCACATGACAGCAGGCAGGCACTGTTTCGCCATTGGTACCTGATTTTAGTGCAATAAAAGAAGCGAAACAGCGTTTCGCTGTACATAAACATTTAGGCAGCTGCTTCTTAATTCTGTTCTTCGTCCGAATCATTATTTATTTTAAATTCATCATCAATGTCCTTGCCGTAGTGTTTTTTATAGATGGACTTATATTTCATTAATAAATCATCGGGAACTTTTTTCCCATTTATAATCATTTCACCGGAATTGAATCTCATACTGAAATCTTCGCTGCCCTCTTTTATCAGATTATCGATTACCAGTTCATGCCGCAGGTCTTTAAGAAAGCCGTTAAGCTTTTTCATATTTTTATTTAAGCCTTTCATATTGAGGCCAAAGTTTTTCATGTTTTCCTGAAAATTTTTCATATTGTCTTTAAACTGAGACATATCAATCTTAAAGCCTTCATTAAATATCCTGTTGTGCTGCATTTCTTTATCAAAGTCTTTCATCCCCTCTTTAAAAGCCTCCATACCGCAGCCGGGGACTCCGTTTTTATAAAGAAACATCGGTGAATTAAACTTTAATTTTTTCAAGCTTTTTTTAAGTTCCTTCATTGATTTGTTAAATGCAGTAGTATCAAAATGGAAAGTAAACTTCATCTTATCAAGCTTCCTAAGATCATTTTTCAGGCTGTCCATATTTTTATGAAATCGTTCACTGTCAAAGGCAGAATCACAACTATCAAAATTCATGTCCCCCCAGCATTCTCCTAAGTCAGACAGGGTGCTGTCATAGTTGTTTATATTAAAATTAAATTTTATAGAATTTTCACCGGAATCATGGCAGTAGTTTCTAACTCCGTCTATTTCTTCATCAACCATATCGGAATAATCCTCAATATTTTCATCAGGAATCTTCTTATCGTTTTTATAAAGCTCTGAAATCTTTCCGTCTTTGAAAACGACTTTCCAGTAATTATCCTTCCCCTCTTTTTCCTTATGGAATTTGAATACCTTCTCATCTTGCTGCCGGTTATTCACCTCCGCTTTTTTTGTAATGTTCTCCTGCGCAGATGAGGTGCAGGAGTAGAATACGAATGAAGAAAAGAAGAGCATCAAAACAGAGATTGTCTTAACAAACTCTGTCTGCTTAGAGCAAATTGTAAAATCAGGTTTCATTTTTACCTCCCGGGACAATACTAAAAATAGAACCGTCCCTGTTTAATGGACAATTTGTTTTTGTGTGTTATAAGTTCAGACGCAGGACATTACAAATAGTTAGGAACCAAAGGCGCTTTAAACTTGTAAAATTGATGAGTGGTTTTTAGAGATGATGGAGATAAGAATTTAGTCGACTATCCGGGTTGTTTTCAACTTGTCTTTAAATACTTTACGGAACTTTTCAACTTTTGGCGCAATAACAAATGAACAGTATCCCTGATCTGGATTTCTTTCAAAATAATGTTGATGATAATCTTCAGCTTTATAATATTTACCAAATGGCGTAATTTTTGTAATTACAGGATAATCCCATGCCCCTGATTTACTTAATTCTTCCTTATAATATTCCGCTTTCTTTTTCTGTTCTTCATTGTGGTAAAATATAACCGAACGGTACTGTGTACCAACATCATTCCCCTGTTGATTTAATGTTGTCGGGTTATGGGTTTTCCAGAAAATTTCAAGCAATTCATCATAAGAAATTAATTTCGGATCGAAAGTAATTCGGCAGACTTCTGCATGGCCCGTTTTCCCGGTGCAGACTGCTTCGTAAGACGGGTTTGGTACATTACCTCCCGAATAACCTGAAACTACCGATATAACGCCTTTAAGGCCTTCAAATATTGCCTCTGTACACCAGAAACAGCCTGAACCAAACGTTGCAACATCACTCTTTATTGTAGAATCATTTCCCATGCAATTTTCCTATTAAACTATTTGTACAGCGAATCGCTGATTCGCTTCATTTATTAAACTAATAATAAAACAGTCTCTCTAAGCTCTTTCCACATATCAGAATTTATAAAATCATTAAACTCATTTTCATCTCCGGGAAAATCATTTTTGGCTTCATATAACAACGTACTATGCCCAGAGTAAACTGAACATCTGCCAGAAATATATTTAATCCATTCAACTATTTTTGTGCTTTCAATCCATTCAGCTTTTAATGAATTGTTGTTTATCGAAAGCCGGCTTTGTTTTGAATTAATAATTTTAATAACAGGTTTACCGCCAAGCCAGATTACACGTGCATTCAGATCATTCTTTTTATATGCGTCAGCAGGCAAATAATTCTGAACGGAGTTTTTATCCACAGTAGGTTCCGGAGTTGTAAATTCAAACCACGTGCGAACATCCAAATCCAGTCCCACTCCATGCATAAAATTGTATAATGCTTTTTTCAACCCTTCAGAATATAATTCATAATCGATGCCTGTCATATCATAATGCACAAGATTATCGTTTGCAAAAGCATTATCAGCCGGCGACATGATTTTTATTTTATAAGCATCCGCGTTTTCAGCTATAGGACTATGGACTGTTAGCGTGAACAAATGCCAGAACCCTGATTGGAACAGGCCAAGTTGTATAAACTGGCGTACAAGTTCCAAACTGTTTATTATTTCCTGTTCGGTTTGCGAAGGGAAGCCGTACATTAAATAAGAATGCGCCATAATTCCGGCTTCTCTAAAGTTAAGGCAGACATTTGCTGCCTGTTCAAGTGTAACTCCTTTGTTTATTAATTTAAGCATCCTCTCATCAGCAACCTCAAGCCCGCCGCTTACGGCAACACAACCGGAAGCCGCCATTAACCTGCAAAGGTCTTTTGTAAAAGCCTTTTCAAACCGGATGTTTCCCCACCAACTTACCGGAAGCTTCCGGCGCAGTATTTCTATAGATAATTCTTTTAGCACTGAAGGGGGCGCTGCTTCGTCGGCAAAATGAAATGAGGTCCTGCCGGTTTGCGCAATCATATCTTCCATCCAGTTAACTATTGTTTTTGCATTAGCCGGGGAATACCTTCCTATATAGTCAAGCGTAACATCACAGAATGTACACTTGTTCCAGTAACAGCCATGCGCTGCCACAAGCTTATTCCAATAGCCGTCAGACCATATACGGTGCATCGGATTCAGCATTTCCGTAAGTGCTACATATTTATCCGGTTCAATGCCTTCTATTGAAGGCGGGCTAAGTTCGTTATGGATGACGTTCTTCTGTGAAGCATTATCTATATATTCTAATTTATTATCATTAAGCATTAAGGTTCTTACCCACTGCTTATCCTGCCTGCCTGATTCAATATTTTTAACTATATTATATAGAGGAAGCTCGCCGTCATCAAAAGTAATGAAATCCGAATAAGCGAATAACCGCTTGTCTGATAAGCTTCTTAGTTCCGTATTTATATACCCGCCGCCGTAAACAACTTTTATAGACGGATAGTTTTCCTTTACATATTTTGAGGAAATTAATGCGCCCAGCAGATTGCCGGGGAATGGTATTGTATAGCCTATCAAATCAGGCCCGAATTCTTTAATTGCTGTTTCCGTCTCCTCAATAATAATCTTCTCTACTAAGTTTAAAGGACGGTTAAGCTCATTCAGAATGGGATCAAAAACGGGAGGGCTTACGGCAATTTTCTCAGCATAACGGCTTAACCCGAAATGTGGTGTTATTGTCTTTCTTATTATTTCAGTCAGGTCGTCAATCATCAGGGAAGCATAATATTTAGC